>JAEZUR010000170.1 GCA_023420935.1 Bacillota bacterium
CAAAAAAGATTGAAATTAACCAATCTTTTTGTAAGCCCAGGTGCAACCATCTGGCATATATATTAAATTTAAGAATTATATCTCAATTTGGATTCGGAAGGGTTGTATTTCGATTTACAATTGAGGCCTCACTAAACCACCGCCTAATTTGGACGTATGTAACCACTGTAAGAAATCGATTTGTTTTATTATTCCACCATCCAAAATATCAATCACTGCCGACTGATACTCTTCATAATAATCTAAAGCGATAATTGTAACCCAGTGCCAAGATTCTAATTCATATACAGTCCCATGCTCTAGATTAAGAAAAGCCACAGGACTATCCTGTTCCAATGCATTAGAGATAAACGATATTACTTGTTGCGAGTCTGGTCTTAGTTTCTTGTTTTTAGGTATATCTAAAGATTCGGTTGTTATATTCAACTTTTTTTCTTTGACATAGCGATCAACCCCAACACATAACATATTTGTGGAAGAAATGCCACCCAAGGAAGGAGTAACATAATCCCACACCTCAGACATTAAACTCAAGTACGATTCTCGTGTTACACTTTTCTTCTCCTCGTCCTTTAGTCCACTCCAATTAACATAATGAATTACATTGGCAACTGCAGATGGCCCACATCCAGCCATCCTCTGCCACCTTTTCTTATACCATTCTTGATTGCTACCATAATATATTTTTTGCGACAACTGATCTTTTATAGAAAAGCGATCTGTATTTTTGATTGAATATTTCATTTATTACCTCATTTCTACGCTACTTCAGCGCATATAAAGTTTGTGTGTTCAATATGTATCTTGTCTTTAGATAATAATACACATTGATGAATACAGCAATCATAAACTTTTTAAATGAGAAAAATCTATATTTAAGTTCTAAATTAAACGTCAAAAAGAGGTTAATCCAATTAGATTAACCTCTTTACCTATCGTTAAGATACTACGAATTAATAACCATAAGAACTAAATGCATTTGCAAATATAGCCGCTAAAGAAGCTGAGAAAATCGCTCCTAATACGATACCAATCGCTGCAAAGATTAACATTGCACGGCAATAATTTTTTCTACTTGTGTTACCCTGTCCGAATCCCCATACAAACATCATAACGATACCTACACAAGGTATTCCTAATACGATAATTGTAATAATCCATTCGCCTAAGCTCATTGGTTGTTCTAATTGAGAACCTGTTTGTGTACCATTCTGTAATTCATTGTTTTCCATTATTTACTCCTCCTATGTATATTGTCTATGGTCTCTGTAATACTTCATGCAATATTACCATAATCCGATGCAAATAATTATCCTGTCTATAAACCATTGGTTCCATATTTGGATAAAACATCTTCATTCGATAAATGTAAAATATTACAAAAATACCAATACATATTATAACATAAGACTTTATAAAAAATCTATAATTATTTAATAGTTTTTTTATAATTGGATAACAAACAAAACCAAAAATAACCAGGATCAAAAGAGGATGCATCTGATAAGATTCTCGAAAATGTCCAGTAATGAGTAGTTTTGTTGCTCGCGTTATGCCACAAGTAGGGCAGGGGATGCCAAATAATATCACACTAAAGCAAACAGAATCAAATATAATATCAATTATAATTAATGAAATGATACTTAATACAGCACCTAGCCAATATTTCTTTGCTAATTGAATGATATCGTTCAATCCCCCACCACCTACATTTTTGTAGTATATATTTTATATTTTTATACCTTCTTCAAATCTATTTCTCTTCAACAACTTCAACTTTACGAATTTCTCTGGTACGAATTTCTTTACAGATCTCATCTACAAATGTGTCTAATGATTTCTGACCTTCATCTCCAAGATAACGGCTTCTTACAGATACCAATCCCTCTTCTGCTTCTTTCTGACCTACAACTAACATATAAGGAACTCGATCCAATCTAGTTTCACGGATCTTATAACCAATCTTTTCAGCGCGTTCATCCACGGTACATTTTACGCCATTGTTCTTTAACGCGTCTGCTACTTTCTCTGCATAATCATGATACTTTTCAGAGATTGGTAACACTCTTACTTGTTCTGGACATAACCAAGTTGGGAATAAACCAGCATATTTCTCAACTAACCAGGCTAGTGTTCTTTCATAACATCCCATGCTAGTTCTATGGATAATGTAAGGACGAACCTTATCTCCATTTTGATCCACATAATACATATCAAATTGTTCTGCAATCAGAGCATCCCATTGAATGGTAATCATAGTATCTTCTTTACCATAGACATTTTTTGCCTGAATATCTACTTTTGGTCCATAGAAAGCTGCTTCTCCGTCGGCTTCTGTAAATGTAATATCTAAATCTTGTAATACCTTACGGATTCTGCCCTGTGTCTCTTCCCAAACTTCTTCTGTACCAATATATTTTTCTTTATTGTTCGGATCCCATTTGGACAGACGATATGTTACATCTTCTTCAACACCTAATGTTTTTAGGCAATATCTTGCAAGATCCAGACATCCTTTAAATTCTTCATCCATCTGATCTGGTCTTACAATTAAATGACCTTCAGAAATAGTAAACTGACGTACGCGTGTTAGTCCATGCATTTCTCCAGAATCTTCATTACGGAATAATGTTGAAGTCTCACCATAACGGATTGGAAGATCACGATAAGATTTCTGGCTTGCTTTATATACATAATACTGGAATGGGCAAGTCATCGGACGAAGTGCAAATACTTCTTTGTCTTTTTCTTCGTCTCCTAATACAAACATACCTTCCTTGTAATGATCCCAATGTCCAGAGATTTTGTATAAATCACTTTTCGCCATTAATGGAGTTTTGGTTCTTACATAACCTCTTTTTTCTTCTTCGTCTTCAATCCATCTCTGTAACGTCTGGATCATAGAAGCGCCCTTTGGCATAAGAAGTGGAAGTCCCTGACCAATAACATCCACAGTTGTGAATAATTCCATTTCACGTCCTAATTTATTGTGGTCGCGTTTCTTAATATCTTCCAGATGTTCTAGATATTCATCCAGTTCTGCCTTTTTAGTAAATGCGCTTCCATATACTCTAGTAAGCATTTTATTCTTCTCGCTACCTCTCCAGTAAGCTCCAGAAGCAGAGATTAATTTTACAGCTTTAATTGCTTTTGTGCTCATTAAATGAGGTCCAGCGCAAAGGTCAACAAAATCACCCTGACGATAGAAGGAAAGTTCTGCATCTTCTGGAAGATCATTAATTAACTCTACTTTATATGGCTCTCCTTTGTCTTCCATAAGCTTTATTGCTTCTGCTCTTGGTAAAGTAAAGCGCTCTAATTCTGCACCTTCTTTGATGATTTTCTTCATCTCTGCTTCCAGTTTATCTAAGTCATCTCTGCCAAATGGTTCACAGTCAAAATCGTAATAGAATCCAGTATCAATAGAAGGACCAATTGCTAATTTAGCATTTGGGTATAAGCGTTTTACTGCTTCTGCTAGTACATGAGAAGTAGTATGACGATATGCTGCTTTACCAGCATCATCGTTAAAGGTTAAAATATTTAGTTCACAATCTTTATCTACAACAGTTCTAAGATCAACTGTCTCTCCGTTAATTTCTCCTGCACAAGCCATTCTTGCTAAGCCTTCACTGATATCGGCTGCAATTTCATATACAGACATAGCACCTGCATATTCTTTTGATGATCCATCTTTTAATGTAATCTTCATTTTAGTTCTCCTTTCAAATAATACATATGTGATTTAGTTGACGCGAAATACGGTAGGTTGTGTATTTACAATACTTCTGAAACAATTACTCCTCTTCAACGCTTTGCTTAGCTTCCGTTCCGTAATTGTTTCAGAAGTATTGTAAATGTTTAGGTTAACGATATTTCGCGATTTACTGTGTCGGCTACATAGGTATTTCTTATTTGGTGTAGTCGGTTTAGTGTTTGGTGTTGATAGATTTTGATTTTGATAACTTGTTATCTAGAATCTATCGTAGGATAAAAGAAAGCCCGTCTCTTTCGAACTTTCTTAGTGTTCGAAAGGGACGAGCTATTATATACTCGCGGTTCCACCCTTATTGGTACATGGTCATTGACCATACCCTGCTTCATTTGATTGTAACGTAATCAACGGACCGGATTGGGGTCACTCGGAGGTAGTTTTCAGACGTTTCTTAATGAGGCATTTCCAGCTTATCATGTCTCTCTCTGTAATATTCCGCGTCTTACTCTTCTCGTCATCGTTTTTCTTAATTATAGCATGGTGTATATTTTTGTCAAGGGTTAGAATTTCCAGTAAACATTAATTACTCTCTTTTAATTTATCTCTTCTACTAGTACAACTTCTTTGATGGCTCCTACAAGAGAAATTAATTTATGATGGTCGTTTTTTTCCTTTTGCATAATAGAGATGAAGATTCCAATATCGTCATTATCATTTTTTGTTTTTAGAATTTCTACATTCGTGATTACAATATTATTCTTATGAATACTATCTAATACCTGCGCAATACCTTTGACAGAATCCAATTCCACATACAACTCCACAATACGGGTATTTCCCATTACATAATCATCAAAACGTTGAAGTAGCGTCATACTTCCTAATATTGCGATACAACCAATCAGTGCACCTTCATAAAAACCTATACCAATTGCAAGCCCCATACATGCAGACGCCCATAATCCAGCTGCTGTGGTCAATCCTTTTACTTGTTGCTTACTTGTAATTAATATGGTTCCAGCTCCTAAGAAACCGATTCCACTGACAACCTGCGCTCCCATTCTAGTTGGATCACTACTATAGTGAAGTACATCACTTACATATTGACTTGTTATCATAACTAATGCTGACCCAATGCAAACTAAAATATGTGTTCGTAGTCCTGCAGGCCTTCTCTTTTTCCCACGATCGTACCCAATTACGCCACCAAATAATACAGCTAACACTAATCGCAGCGTGATAGATAGGGCATTTATTTCTTGTATTTTGACAATCATTATTTCAATCATCTGATTCCTCCTTCTCTGTTATAAGGAACCCCCCAAATATTTTTATGCTTTAAAAAAACTATGTAAAAACCATGCTTTTGAAAAGGTTGCATTAAACGCTTCATCTTCCTTATCGTAATCTATTACAACTGCTTTGTAAACCTTTGTTAAACTTTTATAATAATGACTGGTCCAATATACAAGATTGAGCAGTACCAATATTCCAGTAATTATAAATCCCCTAATTTCATAACCACATATTGTTAATATCCCAATACCAAGCACTAACGAGCTCATCAATACCTGTACTTCATATAAAATTGTTTCGGCACTATTGATAATTTTCTTTAAACTTTTCCATGTATTGACCTTGATATTTTTATATGTTTGGTCTGCTTCTTTCTTATAATCTAAAACAGATGGTGCATTCAATTCCATTGTTTGATAAAAGATTCTTTGCACTACTTTTTTAGATATTTCCTTTTTCTTAAAGATATATAACTGGGTAATCGTCCGAACCGTAATCCAATATACTTCTTTATAGATTCGGTAGCGTACCACTACCTTAGCAAGCATACTTCCCAAAATATACAATGCAAAAAATGCTCCGGCAGTTGTGCCCTTATCAAAGTTTTTGTCCAAAATTGCAGGAATTACAAAACTGCAAATCGCAATGTAAAATGCAATAATCTGATCTCTTTTTGACTGTTGAAGCCCTAGCTCGGTAACACAAGTTTCATATGTCTTCTCAAGTCTTAGATCTTTTTCTTCTTCATATAGATCATCTGTAATTTTATATGACTTATATAAATTTAGTTTCTCATCATTACTTGCATTATTTTCTACGTATCCCTTATTATTATGCTTATTCCCCTCTTTATGTGACATCCCTTTATCCTCCGTATTCATAAAATTTATTCTGTATATGGTATTACAGGAATTTCTTTTATAACTACTTGTTTTAAATATTCATAATTTTCTTTGGTATTTGCACAAATAAGAGGTATCGGACGGTTAAACACGGTTTCTTCAAATTCTATAGTACCCACATAACCGCCAGCTTCTTTTATGATAATCTCAGAAGCAGCAAAGTCCCATGGGAATACTCGCATTTCAAAATATAAGTCAGCTCTACCACAAGATAAATAAACCAGTTCTAAGGCTGCTGATCCCATACGTCTGATATCTTCACACTCTTCATATATTTTCTCAATAATATTAAAACATGCTTTTGCATGATCCTTATTATACAAACTCATGGCAGTACAAAAAATGGAATGCTCTATATCGCGGTCAGAAACTGATATGGGCTCTCCATTTAAAAAAGCACCTTTTCCCTCCTCAGCATAAAACATTTCATCACGGTAGGGATTATATACAACACCAAGAATCGGTCTTTTGTCCTTAACCAGACCAACGGCTATTGCACTAAAACCCATATCACGTATAAAATTGGCTGTCCCATCAATTGGATCTACAATCCATTGAAGAGATTTCTCATATTCATTTTTATCACTTTCTTCTCCAACGAATCCACAATTGTCAATGAGAGGAGTAAGGTGTTCCTTTAAGAATTTCTGCACTGATAGATCAACAGATGTTACATTATTTGCTGCCGTACCTTTGGATGCTACACTAAAATCTCTATTCTTTAATAAATGACTGGCTTCACGAACAATGTCAATTACCTTATTTATCATGTTACAACCTTTCTAGAATAGTATAACCATTCTATTTTATCCTTACGTATACTATAACCGTTTCTCCATAATATAATCATCCATTACAAAGCCATTCCCAATATCGGACACTTGCGTACGTATTGTTTCAAAGCCTTTTTTCTCATATACCTTGATGGTATTATCGTTAAAACGATTAACAGTTAACCAAATGGTATTCCAACCCATCCCTAAGCATAAGCCTTCTAGAAATTCGAATGTCCGACTGGCATAACCTTTTCCTCGATATTCTTTCAGAAGATATAGTTTACTTAAAAATAGCTTATCCCCATCTGGCTTTATTCCGGTATATCCTATGCATACTCCATTTAAATCTAGCAAGAAATATTGGTAGCTCTGATTTTCTATTTGATCGGTAATTGCAGGTTCGGACTGAAATTTATCTACCATATAATCAATCTGATCCATGCTTAATATACTTATAAAGTGTTCATGCCAAACTTGATTGGCTATCACTGCCAGATGCGAAATCTGCTCCTTGTTTATCACAGGTATATATGATAAAGCCATTCCCTCTACCTACTTTCCTTTTATATATTACCTTCCAATTTTTCTTTTATCACTGCTAGAACTTCCCTTACATAATAGCTAAATAGCAAAATATGATCCGTTGGTGCTGATAATCCTTCCACTAATCCAATACTTTGTCTCTCTGCGATTCTAACGGCTCGAAAAATATGAAATCCATTACTCACAATCACTATTTTCCTATTGGTACCTTGAATTAACTTTTTACTATAGAATATATTTTCATATGTATTGGTTGACTGACTCTCCATAATAATACGATCTTCTTGAATGTCATGTTCCACTAAATATCCTTTCATGGCTTCTGCCTCAGAGATAGCTTCTCCCTGACCCTTGCCTCCCGATACAATGACCATTGTATCACAATTATTAGATAGATAATCTATTGCCGTATTTAACCTTGCCTTCAAAGACTTTGTAATTCTTCTTCCACGCACCTGGGCACCAAGTACAATTACATAATCTGCATTATCATCTGGCACAACCGTAGCGTGATAGATGATAGCAACTTCAATTGCAAGAAATACAAGAAAACCAAGAAATAATATAAAAGCAACCGGTACTGCTATTATCCTTGGAAGCGCTATATCCAATCTTACTAATAATTGAAGAAGAACCGCAGCGAGCATGCAACTTATACCCATAAAACTCCAAAACCAGCCAAACTCTGTTCGGAATCCTACATAAGCCACAATAACAACATAGTATAGTAGAAATAAAATGCCTAATCCAAATAAGATTCCAATCATATAATTCAATTTTTCCTATCTCTTTCTATGAAACTATTCATACTGAAGTAATGCCTGATGAGTTTCAATTACCTTGGCATATACCTTCTCAACATTTTTTGCAAACTCCTCGGTAGAATATTTCTCTACCTTTAATAGGGAATTCTGTCCATAAGGTATACCAGCAGGATTATTCAGAACAGCATCTAACCCTTTTATAAACTCTTGTCTATCTTCAAATGCATAACCATTATATCCATCATCAAGTATGTCTTCCAGACAGCGATCTTTTTTTGCGACTACTGGCAAACCTGCTGCCATAGCTTCTATATAAGTAAGTCCTTGTGTTTCACTATTAGATGCACTAACAAATACATCACCTAAATGATAAAACTTTGCAATGAGATCCCATGGTTGTTCTCCCGTAAAAATAATTCTGTCTCTACAACTAAGTCCCTTTGCATACTCTTCTAACCGTTCTTTATCTGGACCATTACCCACAATCAGCACCTTAACATGTTCTCTATTGGATAAGTATTCAGGCATTGCAGTAATAATTTCTTGTATATTTTTTTCTCTAGAAATTCTACCAATATACAGAATTACTTTTTCATTGGGTTGTATGCCATACTTTTGTTTCAATTCTGATATATAGACTTCTGCACCTTCTTCTCTTCGGAATTTACGAAGATCAATTCCAGTAGGAACAACTGCAATATCTCTGTGAACGCTATAGGTAGTAAGAAGTTCCTTCACTTTATCTGTTGGTACAATAACTTGTTGCACGGTATTACAACAAACTTTAGTAAAGACTCTTACAAATGCTTTCGCTCTTTTATCAATTGTTTTATTGTGAGTTACATAATGCGTATAATCTTCGTAAATAGTATGATAGGTATGTACTAGCGGTACTCGAAGCTCTCTTGCCATTATCCTCCCAAAGATACCAAGAGAAAATTCGGTATGTGTATGTATTAAATCTAAATTTAACTTTTTCATTATGGATGCCAATTTGGGCTGATAAAATAGTCCAACTCGACGTTCTGTAATAAGAACGCAAGGAAGACTTGGAACACGGAACACATTATGCTCATGCTCTGGAGCACCTGGTGTTGTGGTAGTAAACACATAAACATTATGTCCTATTCTTTCTAACTCTGTCTTCAACGTTAAAACAGATGTTGCTACCCCATTAATCTCAGGATAATATGTTTCCGTAAATAATGCGATATTCACGTTATTCCACCTCTCTCATTTGAAAATCCATTTGCAATATGGATTCCACCTGTCCCACAGCAGGTTTTTGGTTTATTTCCTGTTATAATCATAATTTATTTTAGTTAAAAAGTAAAGTTTTGAATCCTTAAGCTTTCTTTAAGATATGTTTTGACAATTTGATATTTTCCATGTTAAAATATACTTTGATTTCCAAAGTAATTTGATAGAAAAGAGGTAACACATGATTATTGAACCCAAAGTAAGAGGTTTTATCTGTATGACTGCTCATCCAGAAGGCTGCAGAGAAAATGTTGCAAGACAAATTTCATATATAAAGAAACAAGGCAAAACAGTAGGACCTAAAAAAGTATTAATTATCGGGGCATCCACTGGTTACGGATTGGCATCTAGAATCGCAGCAACCTATGCTTGCGATGCTTCCACCATTGGAATTATGTATGAAAAACCTGCTACTGATCGAAGAACAGCTACTCCTGGTTGGTATAATACTACTGCCTTTGAAGATATTGCTTCTAAAGACGGTTACTATGCTAAATCCATAAATGGTGATGCTTTTTCAAAAGACATAAAAGAACAAACCATTGCCCTAATAAAAGAAGATCTCGGTAAAGTAGATATGGTAATCTATAGTCTTGCTGCTCCAAGAAGAGCCATGGAAGATGGTACCATCTATAACTCCACCCTAAAAACAGTAGGATGTGATTTTACTAACAAATCACTTAACCTAAATAATAATACAATTTCAGAAGCTACCATAGGCCCTGCAACAGAGGAAGAAATTTTATCAACTCAGAAGGTTATGGGTGGTGAAGACTGGAAAGATTGGATAAAAGCCCTTTCCGATGCAGATGTTTTGGAAGAAAATGCGATTACATTAGCATATTCTTATATCGGGCCAGAATTAACCTATCCTGTATATTACAACGGAACCATCGGCCTTGCCAAAAAACATTTATATAATACATCCGTAGAAATGAACAAAGAATTTGCTTCCAAAGGAATCAAATCCTATGTTTGTGTTAATAAAGCATTAGTAACACAAGCAAGCTCAGCAATTCCAATTGTGCCATTATACTTTGCAATTCTTTATAAAGTCATGAAGAAAAAGGGAACACACGAAGGTTGTATTGAACAGATGGGACGTCTATTCTATGAAAAACTAACTCCTTCTACAGCAGTAGTAGATGAAGAAGACCGTATTCGTTTAGATGACTACGAAATGCAGCCAGATGTACAATCTGCTGTGATGGAATCCTGGGATATAGTGACTACGGATAACGTAAGTGAATTAGCAGATTTGACGGGGTATTGGGATGATTTCTACCATATGTTTGGGTTTAGATTTGAGAATATTGATTATGCAAAAGATGTAGAAATTTAAATAATGATGAAAATGGGAAGGTAGTGCTCATGAGTATGGTTACATGGATATTCATTTGGTCGCCTTACCTTCCTAGGCATAATCGCTTTTGAGCCTCAGTACATGGTAAAAACGCCGCTTAAGCTGGCGTCGTTTTTACCTGAGTCTCAAGTCGATTATATACGCCGTCGTCAGCCGGTCTGACCAAGCTGAATATCCATGCAACCATACTCATGCCTTTTACGTTATCGATTCCTGTATTGTCATAATTGCCTATATTTCTAAAGGATACCAACATTAAATAATAATAATTTATTATAGCTCGAAGACACTAGATAGCCTTTATTTTGTATCGTTCTACATATTGTAATTTTGCCATTTCGGAATATTTATATATAAAGTCTGCTTTTGCATCTGTATATGCATCTCGGTTATGTTCATATTTTTCTTTTAGTTTTATTTTTAACTCTTCGTATTCTCTAGCTATGTCTGTATGTTCTATCAAATAATCCCTAAAATATAATTCACTCCAATTATCTGCATAACGTACATGAAGATGATATACCTTTTCTTCAAAACCATAGTTCGTATAACCTTTACCGTATGTTTGTTTGAATGTGGGACTTTTCTGTTCATTCATCAAGGTCCATTGCATTAATTTTAACTGATCTGTTATTTGGTCTATATTGCTTTTATGAGATATTTCCAATAGAATATCTATGGTAGGTTTTGAAATAATTTTTGGAACTGCTGTACTTCCTATATGGCTGATTCTTACAATGGTTCCTTCGTCAAAGTTTTCAACAATCTTATTTTTCTCCATCTCATACCATCTTGGATATTCTGTATTATATTCCTTAAGGATAATTGGAAACAGTTCCCATAACTCCTCTGATGTCATTTCCGTTAGTTCTTTTCTCATATATGAAATCCCCCCATAACTTTCTACAATTATACAAATCGATAACCTACCCCGAGGTGGTGGCGTGATGTTGTTCCCGTAATTCACTGTTGGAGAAACAAGAACCGGAATTTGTGGATCGAGGTCGTACACATATTTTCATGTACGACAGCGACCCACTAATTCCGGTTCTTGTTTCTTCTCCAGTGTGTGAGGGAACAACGTTACGCCACCACCGCTCATAGTGTATATTATTAGACCTCACTCAAAGTATAAATTATAGATTAAGTTCTCTTTTAAATGTTGTACAGTATTCCTTAATAGCCGCAACATCATATTGATTCTCTTCCATTAGATTGATGAAATGCGACCCTACAATAGCCCCATCTATGGTATCTTTCACTTGTAAAATATCAGAAGCATTTTTTATCCCAAATCCCATCATGACTGGAATATTAGATACTTGTTTTACATCCTTTAAGTATTGTACTACATCTTTATGGAATCCATTCCCTTGGCCGGTTACTCCCATGGTGGATACGCAGTATACAAATCCTCTTGCTTTTTCTAGCAACGTTGGAATTCTTTGTTTCGAAACGGGTGCTACTAGTTGGATTAGAATTGGTGCATCTTCTTTGGATAGAAATGCATTCAATTGTGTTTGTTCTTCAAATGGAAGATCTGGAATTATCAACCCATCTACCCCTACAGTCATACATTTATCCACAAATTTCTCAAGTCCATAGTGGAGAACTGTATTATAATACATCATAAAAATAATCGGAATTTGGCAATCCGTTCTTACTTCTTCTACCATATCAAAAATTTTAACAAGATTAACACCCTGTTGTATGGCTTTGTATGAGGCAGCCTGAATGACTGGTCCATCTGCTACGGGATCTGAAAATGGAACACCTAGTTCAATGATATCGGTACCAGCGTCTGCTTGTGCTCGAATAATTGCTTTGCTTCCTTCCATATCTGGCAATCCAGCTGTCATATATGTGATAAAGGCTTTTTCATTTCTCTCTTTTAATTGCGCTAATTTTGCTTCAATACGATTCATGCTCTTCCCTATCCTTCCCCTATTTATTCAACTTAACAGATGAGTTATCTTTTAAATACTCTGCAATGGTATGACAATCCTTATCTCCACGACCAGATAAACACAGAACCACAATTTGGTCTTTGGACATTTCCTTTGACTTTTTGAATGCATATGCCAATGCATGTGCACTTTCGATAGCAGGAATAATCCCCTCTAACTTACATAATTGAAGTAAAGCATCCATTGCTTCATCATCTGTAATCGATACATAACTTACTCGTCCTGTATCACGTAGATATGCGTGCTCCGGTCCTACTCCTGGATAATCCAAACCTGCAGAAATAGAATGTGCTAATTCTACATTTCCATCTTCGTCTAGTAAAAGATAGGATTTCATTCCATGTAGGGTACCTGGCTGACCTAGAGCCATAGCACTTGCATGTTTCCCAGTTTCAATTCCAAGGCCTGCTGCCTCTACTCCTATTAATTCTACCTCTTTATCGGATATAAATTCTGCAAACATACCAATGGAATTAGAGCCACCGCCCACACATGCCATTACCACATCTGGTAAACGATTTTCTTTTTCTAAAATTTGTTTTCTAGCCTCTTTACTAATGATGCTTTGAAACTCTTTTACCATTTTAGGATATGGATATGGTCCAACTGCAGAACCAATGATATAAAACGTATCTTCTGCTTCCTTTGCCCAACTACGTATCGCTTCATTAGTTGCATCTTTCAAGGTGTTACTACCTGAAGTAACACTTACCACTTTTGCTCCTAGCATTTCCATACGTAACACATTAAGTGCCTGTCGTTCTATATCTTCTGCGCCCATATAAACAGTACATTCCATATTAAATAGTGCTGCACCTGTAGCAGTGGCTACACCATGTTGACCAGCTCCCGTTTCTGCGATCACCTTTTTTTTACCCATGCGTTTGGCTAAAAGAATCTGGCCAATTACATTATTAATTTTGTGGGCACCAGTATGATTTAGATCCTCTCTTTTTAGATATATTTTTGGACCATATTTTTCAGTTAATCGTTCTGCTAGATAAAGAGGGGTCTCACGTCCTACATACTCCTTCATATAATAATGAAACTCTTCCCAGAATTTCTCATCCTTAATTGCCACTTCATAAGCCTGATCCAATTCATCTAATGTGTTCATTAATGCTTCGGATACAAACTGTCCTCCAAACTCTCCATAATATTTTTCCATACGATTATTCTTCCTTTCTAGAATCTTTACTCCTGCTTCGAACGGTTTCAACAAATACTCTTACTTTCTCTGGATCTTTCCCAATTCCTGATTCTTTCTCCACGCCCGAACTAACATCTACAATATCAGGATGCACCATTTCTATTCCATCCATTACATTATCAGCATGTAATCCACCAGCTAACATAAGTCTCTTCGACTGCCGATCCAATTGACTTGTTAACTTCCAGTCAAACACCTTACCACTACCAGGATCCTTTCCATCTAATACAAAACCTGCAACTCTATCTACCGATTCCATTTCTATAATAGATTCGAACTCCTCAATATGAAAGGCTCGAAATATTGGTATGGTAATCTGATCGGCTAACTCATTGGAAAATTGTCCGTGAATCTGAATGATATCAAAACCCACTTGCTCTATTTGCTTAATCTGATCTCCATCGGGACTTACCACCACAGCTACTTTTTGAATTGAAGCATCTAACTGCTCCATAACTAACCTTGCTTGTTCTAAGGATAGATTACGTTTACTCTTCGGGTAGAACAGTACAAAACCAGCATAATCTACCCCATAGCAATTAAGGAGCTGTACATCTTCTAAGCAAGTAACCCCACAAATTTTTATCTGTACTGTTTCCAATCTCTACCTCCTATATCTATCTATGGCAATATCAAATTTATACAAATGTATAAGGCACTTAACAGTTACCCTTCTACCTATATGATCAGAGAGTTACTTCTATACTCTGGTCAACAGAAACAGAATCCGGATTAACGATACAATCAACTGCTATAATTCTTACCCCTTTTCGTTTTGCCTCTCTTAACGCTTCGCCAAATTCCATATGGGTCTGATCATTTGGTTCAAACCTATGAACTCCTTTCATCTGTATAACAAATATGATATAAGCACCATATCCATTTTCTGTACAATGAATTAGTTCATTTATGTGTTTAATTCCACGTTCTGTTGGTGCATCTGGGAATCTAGCAATCCCATTTTCCTCAAGGGTAACACCTTTCACTTCGATATAAATTTTTTCGCCATCAGCCTCTGCATAAAAATCAAATCTAGAATTTCCATACTTCACTTCTGGCTTTAGATAAGTTAATTTGCGAAATAATCCTTTATTCTCCAACCATTCTGCAACTAATTTATTCGGCGCTTGGGAATCAATATTAATCCATTCTGTTCCTTTTAGCACGCATATAACAGAATATCTAGTTTTCCTTTTGGTATCTTCTCCATGATCTTCTACATAGACTGTTGCACCAAGAACAAATAATTCTTTGCACCGACCAGTATTTTTCACGTGGCAAAGTTCAATTTGATCATCAATTCTCACCTGTGCTAAAAAGCGATTGGGCCTTGCCAGAAATATTCCTTGCTTTATTTTCTTATATATCATAAACTCTTCCATTCTTCTGCGAGAGCCTGTGGATCTTCTGCCTCCATAAATGCTCTTCCAATCAATAATGCGTCTACCTTGCTGTCTTTTAGATATACGATATCTTCTTGATTACCAACACCACTTTCTGAGACAAAAACTGGTCGTACACTCGTTAACTGGTCTAACCTTTCTGATAAGCGTTTGGTTGTTTCTAAGGTTATCGAAAAATCTTTTAGATTACGATTATTCACACCAATAATTTTTGCTCCTAATTGTACTGCTCTTTGTAATTCTTCTTCATCATGTACTTCTAACAGTACATCCATTCCTAATTGATATGCCAGATCATAAAACCGCTTCATATCTTGGTCACCTAGAATCGCTGCTATTAACAAGATAGCATCTGCGCCTATTACCTTTGCTTCATAGATCTGATAAGCATCTATGATAAAATCTTTTCGAATAATGGGAAGTGGTGAAATGGAACGAATCTGTTTTAAATATTCTGCACTTCCGTTAAAATGATCTTCCTCCGTTAAACAAGAAATGGCATCCACAGAATGGTTGTATTGATCAATTCGGTCTGTTAGTTCCAATTTATTATTCAGTACTCCCATACTTGGAGAGGCCTTTTTAAATTCGCCAATAATCGAAAGTCCTGGTTTCGCTAATGCTTCATAGAAAGAAATGGAGATCCGTTTGGACTCCATTGCTATTTCTTGCATAGATTCCGCTGATATTACTTCTTTTTGATTGATAAGCCGTTTCTTTTTATCCTTTACTATTTCATCTAAAATCATGTTACGCTCCCAACTGCACGCATGGCATGCTTACAAATAAGTGGATTACATTTTTCCATTTACGAAATTCTCAATTAAACGTTTCCCATGTTCCGTGTAAATAGATTCTGGATGGAATTGAAGACCAACCACTGGATATTCCTTATGCCTTACTGCCATAATTTCTTTATCTTCTGTCTGTGCTAGAATTCGTAAGCACTCCGGAATATTTTCTTCTAAAATTGCAAGAGAATGATATCTCGCTATCTTGATTGGAGAAGGAATTCCTGTAAATATACTGCTACTATCATGGTTAATCTCCGACTGTTTTCCATGTAATACTTCCTTGGCATAGGATACGGTTCCGCCAAACGCTGCCCCGATACATTGATGTCCAAGGCATACTCCTAGAATTGGTTTTTCTTTATAAAATCTTTGAATTAAGGAAATACAGATACCAGCTTCTTTTGGACTTTTAGGACCAGGAGACAAAATGATACGCTCTGGATTCATTTCTTCGATTTCTTCTAATGTTATTTTATCATTACGAGCTACTATGATATCTGAATTAAATATACCAATGTATTGATATAAGTTATAGGTAAATGAATCATAATTATCTATTAATAATATCATAAATTATCCTCCTTCACTAGTGTTTTTGCCAGTGCCATTACCTTGTTACAGCATTCATAATACTCTGATTCTGGAACTGAATCCAAGACAATTCCTGCACCGGCCTGAAGATAAACACGATTTCCTTTCTTCACCATGGTACGAATGGTTATACAGAAATCCATGTTTCCATCAAACGATAAATAACCAGTAGCACCACCGTATAATCCTCTTCGATTATTTTCTAATTCATCAATAATCTCCATAGCACGTATCTTTGGAGCCCCACTTAAGGTTCCTGCTGGTAAGAAGGAAGAAACTAAGTCAAGTGGATGATAGTCACCCTTTTTGCGACCTTCTACTAATGATACGATGTGCATTACGTGAGAGTAATTTTGTACCTTCATAAATTCAGTAACCTTGACGGTACCAAATTCAGAGATACGTCCCATATCATTTCTTGCTAAATCCACAAGCATAACGTGTTCTGCTTTTTCTTTCTCATCAGCTAACAATTCTTCCATGAGACGTTCGTCTTCTGCTGCATCTTTTCCTCTGGGTCTAGTACCTGCTATGGGGCAAGTAAATACTTTGTTTTCTGTTTGCTTTACTAACATTTCAGGGGAACTTCCGATAATCTCAAACTCTCCAAAATTAAAATAGTATAAGTAAGGAGAAGGATTTAATAATCTTAATTCCTTATATAATTCAAATCCATCTTCCTGTGTTTCAATGGTCCACCTCTGAGAAAGTACCGTCTGGAAAATATGTCCTTCCACAATGTACTCTTTAATTTTCTTCACTTTTTCACTATATTCTTCTAGAGAATCTGATTTATTAATAATTTTCCCATCGTGTAATTTTCTCTTATCTTTGTTATTACAAAGTTCCGCATTTTTTTTATGAACACCATCTACTGCGTTTTGTATCATTTGCTCAGCTGCTTTCGTGGCATGGTCTCGA
>JAEZUR010000190.1 GCA_023420935.1 Bacillota bacterium
AGATGAGATATCCCATAGCATAAGCTAGTAAGACCCCTTGAAGACGACGAGGTGGATAGGTTAAAGGTGGAAGTGTGGTAACACATGTAGCTGATTAATACTAATAGGTCGAGGGCTTGACCAAAAAACTGGTCTAAATGTTTGTAAATTGGAAGTCATACAGTGTGTAGTTTTGAAGGTACAAAAGTACTAAGAAGGAGAGAATTGATTCTAATCCTTCTTTCTTGTTATAAAGATATAAAATAGCATAGAAATGATACCATAAAAGGGAGTAGTTTTAATGCATCAGTCCAACAATGCGGTGTAAAAACCTGGTGATGCATGCCATAATACATTGGTTACAAGACTTTTAAAGTATCTAATTAAAGAGAACGCGATAAGTTCACTTTAATTAGATACTTTAGAAGTCTTTTTTAATACATAAATGAAAAAGGTTTCTTTTTATTACATGATTCAATGAATGGATTATGTATAAAAAAATGGAATTAGAAAGAAACTGTTACAAGAAGATTAAGGAGGAATAGAATGAAAGAATGGTACAAGCTGACAAAAGAAAAAGCTCTGGAACAACAAGGTGCATCTATAGATGGTTTATCTTCTGAGCAAGCGGTTAATCTTTTAAAAGAAAAAGGTGAAAATGCCCTATTAGAGGGTAAGAAAAAGAGCACAATACAGGTGTTCCTAGAACAATTTAAGGATCTGTTAGTAATAATCCTGATTATTGCGGCAGCAATCTCTATGTTCTCTGGGAACATAGAAAGTACAATTGTAATTATTGCCGTTATTATTTTAAATGCAATTTTAGGTACGGTTCAGCACGAAAAGGCACAGAAATCACTAGAAAGTTTAAAATCTCTTTCTTCTCCAAATGCGAAGGTTTTAAGAGATGGTACCAAAATCGAAATTTTATCAAAAGAAGTTGTACCAGGTGATATTCTTATGTTAGAGGCAGGAGATTTGGTTGCAGCAGATGGTAGAATTCTAAGTAATTTTTCTCTTCAGGTAAATGAAAGTTCTCTAACTGGTGAATCCACGAATGTAGATAAAAGTGATGAAACCCTAACAAGTGATGTTGGTCTTGGAGATCGTGTTAACATGGTTTACTCAGGAAGTTTAGTTACGTATGGTAGAGCGGTGGTCTTAGTAACTGGAACTGGTATGGATACGGAAATCGGTAAAATAGCCGGACTTATGAATGCTACTAAAGAGAAGAAAACACCACTTCAAGTTAGTCTTGATAATTTTAGTAGTAAATTGGCCATGGTTATCATGGTTATCTGTGGTATAGTATTTTTACTTAGTATGTATCGTAACATGCCTGTATTAGATTCACTTATGTTCGCTGTAGCATTGGCAGTTGCTGCGATCCCAGAAGCGCTTAGTTCAATTGTAACCATTGTGCAGGCAATGGGAACACAGAAGATGGCTAAGGAACAGGCTATCATTAAAGAATTGAAGGCAGTTGAAAGTCTTGGTTGCGTATCTGTAATCTGCTCTGATAAAACAGGTACCTTAACACAGAATAAAATGACAGTTCAGCAGATCTATATTGGGGAAGAAACATTAGATTTAGATCAAGTGAACTTAAAGAATCAATTACACAGATATATACTTTATGATGCAATTTTAACCAACGATTCCTCTATCGTAAATGGAACAGCGATTGGTGATCCTACGGAATATGCCCTCATTGAAATGGCAAGAAAGGTAAGTGTCCAAGATGAGGTAATGCGTGATATGATGCCTCGTCTAGGAGAGATTCCATTTGATTCAGATCGTAAGCTTATGAGTACCAAGTATGAACTTCGAGGTATTCCAACCATTTTAACAAAAGGAGCATTGGATGTCCTGCTAGATCGTACCATACAGATTCGTACCAATGAGGGAATTCGTGAGATGACAGAACAGGATCGTAAGAACATCCTGGACAAGAACCATGAATTTTCCGAAAATGGTCTTAGAGTTCTAGCATTTGCTTATAAGGAAGTTGATAAAGATTATACGCTATCCATCGAGAATGAGACTGGATATATCTTCTTAGGTCTTATTTCTATGGTTGACCCTCCTAGAGAAGAATCAAAAGCAGCAGTTGCGGATGCGAAACGCGCTGGAATTCAACCAGTTATGATTACTGGTGATCATAAAGTTACAGCGGTTGCGATTGCAAAACAAATTGGTATTTTTGATGAAGACGATATGGCATTAACAGGGGCAGAATTAGATGCTATGACGGATACAGAATTAGAACAGAATATTGAAAATATTTCTGTATATGCTCGTGTATCACCAGAGAATAAAATCCGTATCGTAGATATGTGGCAACGAAAAGGAAATATTGTAGCTATGACAGGTGACGGTGTAAATGATGCACCAGCCCTTAAGAAAGCGGATATAGGTGTTGCAATGGGTATTACAGGAACGGAAGTATCCAAAGATGCAGCTGCAATGATACTATCCGATGATAACTTTGCTACCATAATGAAAGCAGTTGCAAATGGTAGAAATGTGTATCGTAATATTAAGAATGCGATTCAATTCCTATTATCAGGTAACATGGCAGGTATTTTAAGTGTACTTTATACCTCATTAATGGCATTACCAGTACCATTTGAAGCAGTTCACTTATTATTTATTAACTTGTTAACAGATTCTCTACCAGCAATCGCAATTGGTATGGAACCACCAGAAGAAAATCTACTTTCGCAAGAACCAAGAAATCCTAAGACTGGAATTCTTACGAAGGAATTCTTAACATTATTATTATTACAAGGTGGTCTCATTGCAGTCTGTACCATGGTAGCATTCCATATTGGTCTTAAAACAGGAAATGAAGGAATCGCTAGTACCATGGCATTTAGTACCTTAACGTTAGCTAGACTATTTCACGGTTTCAATTGTAGAAGTACACATTCTATTTTCCGAATTGGCTTCCAGAGAAACTGGTATAGTTTACTTGCCTTTGTATCAGGACTAATTTTATTAAATCTTGTACTGTTTGTTCCAGTAATACAGAAGTTATTCTCAATCACACCATTGGCTGGTAATCAGATTGGACTAATTTATCTATTAGCGATCCTTCCTACAATCGTAATTCAGATTGCTAAGATGATAAGAGAGAATAGCCAACATTAATAAATGATTCTTGTTTGACAGTAAATAGGAAATGTTTCGTGTAAAGAGAATCCTCGCATAGTATTGGATAATTTGTCTATATTATAAGAAGACGATGTTATCCAATCGGATAGATTATATTACTATGGAGGTTAAACAAATGGCAATTAACAATGCAATGACTAATGATTTTTTACATTCTGCCTATGGCGGAGAAAGTATGGCTCATATGAGATATTTAACATGGGCAGAAAAAGCAGCAAAGGAAGGGTTTAAAAATATCGCAAAATTATTTGAAGCCATTGCTTATGCGGAACGGGTTCATGCCAATAATCACTACAAAGAAATTGGTGGAGAGGCGGATGATGCTACTGTTGTTGCAGGTGCAGTATTTGGAACTAATAAAACAGTAGATAATCTACAAGGAGCAATTAATGGAGAACTTCATGAGGTGGAACAGATGTATCCAGTCTACCTTAATACAGCAAAATTGCAAGAAGAGAAAGGTGCAGAACGTTCCTTTCATTATGCACTAGAAGCAGAGAAAATACATGCAGATTTATTTGCCCAAGCACAGAATGCAGCGAAAGAGGGTAAGGATATGGAGTTAGAATCCGTATATATATGTCCAATATGTGGTCATACTGTATTAGACGGAGCACCAGATAATTGTCCAGTTTGCGGAGCAAAAAAAGAGATTTATAAACAATTTTAATATAATTTATAGATAGAAACAATATTCTAAAACAAGTTAAAAAAGAGTAAGCTAGAGTGAAATACAGTTCATTCACTCTAGCTTATTCTTTTTAGTATACTAAATTAGTAATGAAAGACAACAATCGTATTTATTTTACAGTAATCTTACAAGTGACTTTTTTACCACTTGTTGTTTGGGCTATAATGATAACCTTACCTTTTCCTTTTGCTGTAACCTTACCTTTGCTGTTAACCGTGGCAATCTTTTTGTTGCTGGATGTCCACTGAATCGTATCCGTTGAGGTGATAGGAATTCTAGAAACGATTAATGTAATTTTCTTTCCCTTCTTTACAGTTAATGCTGTTGTAGTAACGGAAAGACTCTTAGTGGTAACTTTACCTTTTTGCACAGTAACAGTACAACTAGCCGTGGCACCGCTCTTCATGGTTACCGTAATCGTTGCTGTTCCAGTTTTTAATCCTTTCATTTTACCAGTTTTATCAATTGTTACAATCGTGGTATCTGAACTGGACCATGCAATTATGGTATCATCTGATGGATATTGTGATGCAATTTTTAGAGCGGACGATGTTTGATTTACCTGCAATGGTATACTAGTTGCATTCAACATCACTAAACCAGGCACTGCTAGTACAGGCTTATTATTTTCTTCGTTTGGCACACTAGGTGTACTTGGCTTAGAAGGAGAATTAGGTGTAGAAGGTCCACTTGGTGAATCTGGTGTAGAAGGTTTATTTTTTATTAATCCATTTACAGCTAATTCTAATTGGTTGATTGCATCCTCTACTTGTTGCTTTGTTGACTCTTTGTTTGTAAGAGTAATTTCAGCATGATTTCTTGCAGTGGTAAATGATTTCCATGAGGTTGCTGTATACTCAGCTTCTTTTAATACGTTAAGCTCAGCGATACGAATCTCAAGTAAGAGTATTAATTCGTCTAATGCATCGGATGGCTCAATTCCTTCTTGTGTTCCGTTCATCAAAGTTGCGATTCCATTTTGATAACGAAGGACGAATTCCCTGGCGAATCCTTTCCCACCAATACCCGTACTAATTCCATTACCTGTGCCATTAATTATGCTATTAATTCCAACCAAAGGTCCAGTTCCGTTTGCTAATTCTACGATACAAGCGTTCTCTACAACCACACCTTCTTTGTGTGGAACTTCAATTGCATTGTCCATAAATATGCTGGCACCATTTGTATTGATAAATACATCATAGATTCCAAGACCTACGGCATAATGAGTATCAACTTTGTTGGATACTTTGTAGGCTGCATACCCTTTTACGGTACCACGATGACTCATCCAATCTTCTTGGTTCTGGGGATCATATGGGGATTCATATTGATAAAAATACATCCGTCCCCCATTACCATTCCAGAGTGTTGTGTATTCTTGAAAATGCTCATTAAACAAACCATACATAGTCATGTCATCGCCATTCACAACCAATCCGTTTTTGGACTTATTCAAATCCCAAGCAACACCATCACCATGGTCAGCTCGCCAAATCCAGAAATGATCGCCAATGATATCATCACTATTGATCTCAAATGCAATATCGGTAGAAGCTACATTCCCATGTACTCCACCAACGCGGAAGAATAAATCAGCTAGTAAAGATGGGTTTTGGGAATGATCAACCCGATTTGTTTTTTCACCAACCTTTAATAAATAACTAGAATAATCACCAGCGTCAAAAATGATACCTGCAATGGTAACACCATCTACATCATTTACAATCATGGCTGCTGTACCATTGGTTGGAATCAAAGTTGCAAGACCAATTCCCAATATAATAGAATTGGAATTCTTTACTACGATAGGTGCTTCTGTATAATAAACACCAGGCGTTAATAATATATGTTTCCCAGAATCCAGTGCTGCATTAATGGATGCAGCATTGTCTACCTCGGGTTTAGCAATATAGAATTGATCTAAAACGAAAGATTGTCCATTACCAATATTACCTTCTGACCAGGAAACACCTGTTGAGTCTTTGCGTAGCGCTGGGACAAAGACTTTATATTCGCCGTTTTCCAGATATAAAAATGGTTTTTCTCGAATAATTGGAGTGGCTGCTATGTTAGTATAGTTGCTATTTCCTGCACCCAATTCCCAGTTGCTCTCTGGTGCACCAGTTACACCTTGGAAAAATCCATTCCAGTTTACACCATAATATCCGGACTCTAAGACAGAATTTCTTGTGTAGAACTGTTGCTGTGAATAGGATCCAGCCGTCTTTTTAAAAATAGTATCAGCCGCATAACCACCACTTGCCCAACCATAGTACCAATCAAAAGTAGATTTCCGTTCTACATTCATTCTTCGAAGCGGTGCAGCTTGAGACACAGCCCATTTAAAACTAAAGTAAACGTCATCGTTATAATCTGTATCAACGATATTTAAATTCTCTGCCATTCGCCAGAAATTACAGGTTGCATTATTATCTGGTAGAGCAGCTGGTGTCTCGATGTTTTTTATCTTGGTTTCTAAAGGAGTAGTACCAAGTCCTGCAATCTGAGTATAAAAACCAATTTGCATCATGGCAGTATCGGAATAATCGCCAGGTTTAAACATAAGTGCATAGCGATCCAATCCGAATTGATTATTCTTTTGTATCTCGTAAATTCTAGCAACTTCAGCGTTAATCGCTTCTGTTTTATCTGAATCAGAGAAGAAAATCATGTTTTCACCAAACAATTTTATTTCAAGTGATATAGGCTTGGATGCATTGCTTTTGCCATTGGCATTCACTGCCACAATCTTGTAGTAATTAGCATATTTATCTACATTTGGTGTAGTATCAGTAAATTCTGAAGTGTTACTTGTTCCAATTGAAATGTATTCTCCAAATTTACTTGAAGCCTTGTAAATTTCATAATTAACTACATCAGTATCAGAGTTCCAAGTGAGCTTCATGTTAGTACCATCTTGAGTGATATTTAGCTCAGAAGGTGTTACTGGTCGATTCCCTAATAGTGTAGTTGCAGGACATAGGATACTCTCTGCATATGGATGTAATCCATTTACAGTATGTATGGTGTAATAGTAAGTTGTATTAAATGAAAGTCCATTATCTGTATAGATTGTATCTACTAATTCGTTACTAATTTTAACTGGTATAGGATTGGTATCATCAGAGCGCCATACTTCGTATCCAGTAAAAATGCTATTAATAACAGGTTCCCATTGTAGCGTGATCGAAGTACCTTCTGTGTTAACAACTTGAACTTTGGTAACCTTTTTTGGCACAGCATCCGTATGAACAATAAATTTCTCATTATCAGTGAGAGTACCTTTATATGGAGTAGTTAATTTACCATCTGTTACGGATAAGTAGTCTCCTGAGGCATTGTTCTTAAACGCTACGGTACCATCTCCTTGCGGAACTATCGTAACCGATTCCCATCCACCAGGTGTTTGTCTAGCAATCTGAAATACAGAGTTAGCTGTTGCTTTCCACATGGTATTACTAGAGTTGGACTGAAAGTTTATGACAGGTGCTCCATTAAAAGAACCATAATAGGTAGTGAATTTAGCTTGTTCCGACACACCTTCAACCATTGATGTAGTAACATCAATACTATTATTTACTTGTCCGTCTACCGTTATCAAGTTACCACTCGCTTTATGTTCGAAATAAACCTCCGCATTCACTTCGGGTTCTGGTACATATTTGGATTCTACCACAAGGAATTGCTGGGAATTGTTTGTAAGATCCATATCTTTGACCATTAATCTATTATCATCAGCCACAGTTAAGTATTTACCTAATCTAACATCCTTAATTGCAACGGTTCCATCATCCTGGTATTCTAAATAAAATGCTTCCCAACCACTGACCTCAGTTTTTAGTGGGTTATTGGTATCTATAATATCCTCATTAGCAATCGATTCTGATTTCAGCATTCTTCCTTCTTTTCCTTTGGAAGAAAAACTAACGAATACGTTATTTGACGTATCTTTTTTCATTTGAAATAAAGCATTGTCTGGTAGATTATTTCCGTTGTTACCAGGTATATCAGCATCCGCTGTTACTGCAGCATCATTGGCTTCCGGTGCTTGTATCGCCTTACCTGTTTTAACAGAAACAATAAAGGTATAATAATCATTTGCTTCAAAGCTTGCAACTTTATCGGGGGTTTCTTCTGCATATGATACATTTGAAAGTGTTGCACACATCATGCAGATTACTAAAAATAGAGATATAAATTTCCTAAACTTCATAACATAAATCTCCCTTCTAAGTTTTAAACTTTCCTAATTACTAATCGGTCATAGAATTCTCGTTCCCTCCTTTTTTTAATAAATTTAGAACAATAGCCCCGAGTAAAATTGTGAAATATAGATAAATAAATGGGGAATTATTCCAATTAATTGTAACTTAACATGAAGGGAAGTTAGTAACAACCCAATATTTTACAAATTGGTATACTATTTTTAGATTTAAAAATTACAGTCATTATCTTTAATAAAAAAGAATCAATAAGAATCAAAAAGGGCTTAAGATAGTTCAGATTGTGCTTAGAATAAATCATTGTTTCACAGATTCTAATCTTATATAATCTAATGAATAAACTAATTGATGTATAGGTTTTTACAGTCTGTAAAGTGCTTATAAAAAGGAGAGGTATCAATGAAAAAACAAGGATTAAATCCGTATCTTCCATCATGGGAATACATACCTGACGGCGAACCTTATGTTTTTAATGACAGAGTTTATGTCTATGGATCGCATGACAGTTTTAACGGATACGCGTATTGCTTAAATGATTATGTGTGTTGGTCAGCACCAACAGATGATCTATCTGACTGGCGTTATGAAGGTGTTTTATACAGAGCAGAAGAAGTACCAAATAATAAAGACCGTGATAGTTGCCTTTATGCTCCTGATGTAGCAGTCGGTACGGATGGGAGATATTATTTATATTTTGTAGATAGTAAGCGTTCTATTGTTTCAGTTGCTGTATGTGATTCTCCGGCTGGTAAATACGAATTCTATGGCTACGTTCAGTATGCAGATGGAACGATTCTGGGTCAGAGAAAAGGAGACGAGCCTCAATTTGATCCGGGCGTATTAAGAGAAGGAGATTTGACCTATCTATATACTGGCTTTTGTGCAAAAGGAGATAAATCAAGATCTGGTGCAATGGCCACAGTGCTTGGGCCGGATATGATAACTATAATCGAGGAACCTGTGATTATTGCGCCTAGTGAACCATATAGTCAGGGGAGTGGATTTGAGGGACATGAGTTTTTTGAAGCACCATCTATTAGAAAGTGGGGAGATACCTATTATTTTGTGTATTCCTCAATTTTAATGCATGAATTATGCTATGCAACAAGTAAATATCCTACTAAGGGATTTGAATACAAGGGTGTTATTATAAGTAATTGTGATTTACATATCGATACTTATAAGCCAGCCAATAAACCAATGTATTATGGTGGTAATAATCATGGTAGTATCGTTGAGATTAATGGTAAATGGTACATTTTCTATCATAGACATACAAATGGTACTAATTTTAGCAGACAAGGTTGCATGGAAAAGATAGAGTTTCTAGAGGATGGAACAATACCTCAAGTTGAACTTACCTCTTGTGGGCCTAATAATGGTCCGTTGTCAGGTTGTGGTGAATATCCAGCTTACCTGGCATGTAACTTATTCGGTGATGAAGAATCAATATATACTGATTTTACTGGTGCGTGGATGAACAATCAATTTCCGAAGATTACACAGGATGGAAAAGACGAGGATGAAGAAATAGGATATATTCAGAACATGAAAGATTCCGCCACAGCAGGCTTTAAATATTTTGATTGTAAAGATATTAAAAAGATTAAAATTAAAGTTCGTGGATACTGCAATGGCAACTTTGAAATTAAAACGGCATGGAATGGAGAGGCGCTTTGTTCCATACCAGTCGGATTCTCAAATGTGTGGAAAGAATATGCAGCTGATATAGTAATACCCGATGGTATACAGGCGTTATATTTTACCTTTACTGGTCAAGGTAGTGCCAGCTTTGCTTCATTTACTCTAGAAAAATAAATAACTTATTAGATATCTGCTAAAGGAGAATGGTATGGGAATAAAGTTTAATGAACAGGAACGAGTATTTAAATTAGATACAGGTAGCACAAGTTATCTTATTGGAATTGTTGATGATGATAATTATGTGGGGCACATTTATTATGGTAAAAAAATTGATGATTATAATTTAGCTATTATGCTGAGAGCAACAGAGTATCCTAATTTACCTTCTATTAATAACAGGGATCGATTGTCTTTCAATGATCATTTCGTAACCGAATATTCGTCACATGGTATAGGTGACTTTCGTGAGGACTGTATAGCAGTAGAGACTTTGGATGGGCATACGTCTTTGCAGTTGGGATATGTTTCTCATAAGATATATAAGGGAAAACCTATACTTGAGGGATTACCTTCTACATTCGGTAATGAGAATGAATGTATGACATTAGAATTATTATGTTTGGACAAACTGCTGAATTTAGAGGTTGCACTGATATACACCGTGTTTGAGGACGTGGATGCCATTACTAGGAGTGTAAAAGTAACAAATAAAGGTAAGGAAGTAATCTATCTAACGAAGGTATTATCAGCATGTTTGGATATGGATAATAATGAGTTTGATTTGATTACTCTGAATGGTTCTTGGGGTAGAGAAAGACATATACAAAGAAAACCAGTTGGTTACGGGAGACAGGGAGTTTTCTCTGAAAGAGGAGTATCTTCTCACCAAAATCACCCTTTTATCGCACTAGCAACTAAGAATGCAGACCAGGATATGGGAGAGGTTTATGGTTTTAACTTTGTTTACTCAGGTAATTTTATAGCAAACGTAGAGTTGAGTCAGTTTGATTTGATAAGAGCAGTAATTGGAATCAATCCAGTTGATTTTAAATGGAAATTAGAGAAAGGGACTTCCTTCCAATCCCCAGAAGCAGTACTGATTTATTCGGAAGAGGGTATTGGAGGAATGACTAGGAAGTTTCATGATTTATACCGAAACCACTTAATCAGGGGCGAATACAAAGATAAAAAGCGTCCCATTCTGATTAATAATTGGGAAGCTACTTATTTTGATTTTGATACAGATAAGTTATTAAGTATTGCCAAAGAAGCCTCCTCTCTAGGCATCGAGATGCTTGTAATGGACGATGGTTGGTTTGGAACTCGTAATGATGATAATTGTTCCCTGGGCGACTGGATAGTGAATGAAGAAAAGCTAAGTAATGGTTTAAAATATCTTGTGGATGAGGTCAACCGATTGGGCATGAAGTTTGGCATTTGGTTTGAACCAGAGATGGTATCAAGGGATTCTGATTTATACAGAGCTCATCCTGACTGGGCAATAGCAGTTCCAAATAGAACAGCGGTACTTTCTCGTAATCAATATGTTCTGGATTTATCTAGAAAGGAAGTAGTTGATTATATCTACGAGAGTGTTGCTAAAATCATTCGAAGTGCAAATATTGAATATGTAAAATGGGATATGAATAGAGCACTTTGTGACCTGGGAAGTTTTGGCCTTCCTGCTGATAGACAGGGTGAATTAAGTCACCGTTATGTACTTGGAGTCTATGAGCTGCAAGACAGATTAATAAAAGAATTTCCATATCTACTTTTGGAGAATTGTTCCAGCGGAGGAGCTCGTTTTGATCCTGGTATGCTGTATTATAGTCCACAGATCTGGTGTTCCGATGATACAGATGCCATTGAGAGACTCGCAATTCAAGAAGGTACAGCCATGATTTATCCATTATCAACCATGGGAGCTCATGTTAGTGATTGTCCAAATCATGCGGTTGGAAGAACAACACCTTTTGAAACAAGAGGCTATGTTGCCCTTGCCGGAACCTTTGGTTATGAGTTGGATGTTACTGCAATTCCAAAAGAAGACAGAGATAAGATACCAGAACAGGTAAAACTGTATCATGAGTATAATGATCTAGTTAGAAGTGGTGATTATTACAGAATTGCATCTTATGCCCAAAATCATAGATTTGATTGCTGGCAAATAGTTTCTAAGGACAAAAAAGAAAGCCTTATTACCTGCATACAGGTATTGAACCGCATATTCAGTCACTCAATAAAAATTCGTTTAAAGGGATTGGATTCTCAAAAATTGTATCGAATTAATGGGACAGATCGAGTTTATAGAGGAAGTACTTTGATGAATTGTGGTATTCTGATCGAAAAATCCTGGGGGGATTTTAAAGGTGATTTAATTTATATTACAGAATGCCAGTAATTCTTAATTATGAGAACAGTGGAAAAATATGCAACTTAAAAACTCATATATAATATCAAGGAGGGGAAAATGAGCAACTGTTTATACAAAAAGCAGGTGGAAAAATGGGGACTTTTTGAGGTGAGAGTAACTGGAAAAAAAGACGGTAATCCGTATGTTGATTATTGTATTGAAGCATTATTTTCCTGTCTAGAAGAAACAAAAACAGTCAAAGGTTTTTATGACGGTAATGGTGAATATGTTGTAAGGTTTATGCCAGAATTTGAAGGAAACTATACATTTGAACTC
Source organism: Bacillota bacterium (assembly GCA_023420935.1). GTDB lineage: Bacteria > Bacillota > Clostridia > Lachnospirales > Lachnospiraceae > Mobilisporobacter. Next base: position 12,407 of record JAEZUR010000190.1, read on the forward strand.
AGCGGAAGTTTTTCTGATCAATGGTACACAGGAGCGTTTGAAGCAATCAAGCCAACGAATAAAAATCATGGATATGTGCATGTATCTGATACGTATCACTTTAAATATGCGGATGGTACGCCATATTACTCGGTTGGTACAACTTGCTATGCCTGGGTTCACCAGCCAGAGGAGAGACAGGAGCAGACACTGAACACTCTATCTAACAATGTTTTTAATAAGATCAGATTCTGCATTTTTCCGAAGCATTATGATTATAATTACGCAGATCCGATTACCTTCCCCTATGAAGGACAACCTTGTGATAATTCAGGGCTTAACAAGAATACAGTATTTCATTACGGTGAGGATAAAAGCGCGAATCATTGGGAGTTTAATAAATTTAACCCCGAGCATTTTCAGAGATTTGATCTACGCATCCAACAATTGATGGAATTGGGAATTGAAGCGGATCTGATTTTGTTTCATCCATATGACCGATGGGGATTTGATGGAATGGGTGCAGATAATGATGACATGTATGTACAGTACGTTGTAGCCAGATATTCAGCGTACCGTAATGTATGGTGGTCACTTGCCAATGAATATGATTATGTGAAAACAAAAAGGATAGAGGACTGGGAGCGTATCGCTTCTGTAATATCTGAACATGATAATTATAATAGACTGTGTTCAATACATAATGGCCCCCAATTCTATGATTTCTCTAAGAAATGGATTACACACTGTAGCTGCCAGGGGACTGACAGATATAAGGCAACAGAGTATACGGATGAAATCAAGAAGAAATATCAAAAGCCGGTTGTTTGGGATGAGATTTTATATGAGGGAAACCTTAACTTGGGCTGGGGGAATATTTCTGGGGAAGAGATGGTAAGACGATTCTGGGAAGCTTCCATGAGAGGTGGATATGCAGGACATGGGGAGACATTTTTGAGTTCAACTGACGATGAAGTGGATTACTCCATACTCTGGTGGTCACATGGAGGAGTGTTAAAAGGTAAAAGTCCTGAGCGAATAGCATTTCTGTATAAAATTCTTTCAGAAATCCCCGATGGATATGGTTTGAGGCAAATGCCAGAGTTCTGGGATGCAGTTGTAGGCACAGTTGATAAGGAACTGGAGGAAGATAAAGAGGTAAAAGATTTTTATCTGTTCTATTTTAGTTTCATGCGACCTCTATATCGGGATTTTTATTTTGATGATGATACAAAATTCAAGGTGGACTTAATAGATACATGGAATATGACCATCATTCCCCAAGGAACGTTTCAAGGTCATTTTCGAATCGTTACGGGTGGGCATTCTTATATGGCAGTTCGTGTTCAAAAAGTATGATAAATATTCTGCCTAACGAATAGAACTCACTGAATTTGAAGGGTTAGGAGTTGAGGAGAAAAATGAAAAACAATCCAATACTAGGAACAGATTATCCTGATATCGATGCAATTCGCGTCGATGATACCTATTATATGATAAGTACAACAATGCATTTTATGCCTGGTGGTGTTATATTACGCTCCTATGATTTAATCCATTGGGAGGTATATACTTATGTTTATGATGCACTAGATAATACACCTGGACAATGCTTGAAAGAAAATCAATGTATCTATGGTCAAGGGATGTGGGCGGCTTCTCTTCGCTATCACAAAGGTAAGTATTATGTATGTTTTGCGGCCAATGATACACACAAGACATATCTGTATCAATCAGAGAATATAGAGGGTCCGTGGAGAAAAAGTCAGGTGGAAGGTTTTTACCATGACTGTTCCTTGTTATTTGATGAGGATGATAGAATATATATTGTTTACGGTAATAAGGACATTTATCTAACTGAGCTAAAAGCAGATTTATCGGGGCCTAAACCGAATGGTCTACATAGACTTTTGATAACCGATAAAGAAAATGTAATCCTAGGATATGAAGGGGCACACATATATAAAATTAACGGGAAATATTATGTATTTTTAATACATTGGTTAGCAGATCAATCAAAACGAAGAGTCCAGGCTTGCTTGGTGTCAGAGTCTTTAACTGGCGAGTTTACTGGAAAAAATATACTAGATGATGATATGGGCCATTATAATGCAGGGGTTGCACAGGGTGGCATTATTGATACGCCAGACGGAAATTGGTATGCTATGTTATTTCAAGACTATGGAGCCGTTGGACGTATCCCAGTTCTAGTTCCTATGCGTTGGGAGAATGATTTTCCAGTCCTAGGAATTGAAGGTAACATACCCCATGAGATTATTATGAAAAGTACAAGACCAGATCATGTTTATGAACCATTAGCACAAAGTGATGATTTTTATTATATACCAGATACGGAAGGTCAGGTTCATCTGAAAAAGATTTGGCAATGGAATCATACTCCTGATCATACCTTGTGGTCAGTAACAGAAAGAAAAGGTGCATATCGAATCCGTTCCGGTAGTCTTTGCAATAATGTGGTATCAGCAGTTAATACATTAACTCAGCGAATGATGTTACCCTCTTGTGAGGCTAACGTTACTGTTGATGGAAGTGAACTAAAGAATGGTGATTATGCAGGGATTTGCGCCTTACTAGGATGCTATGGTCTGATTGCACTAACAAAAGAAGCGAATCAATATTATCTTGTAATGCTTGCAAAAGAATCAGAAGATACTTATGCAATGGGAAAACCTCTAGATATGGAATTTGGTAAAGAATATGCGAGAATTCCGATTGAACAAAGCGAGGTTAGGTTAAAGGTACGTGCCAACCTGCAAGATAGAATTGATGAAGTGGAATTTTACTATCAGGAGAATGGAGAGTGGAAAAAACTAGGCATTACTCATAAAATTAACTTCCAGCTGGATCATTTTGTTGGTTGTAGATTTGGTCTATTCTTGTTTTCAACTGAAAATATAGGTGGTATTGCTGATTTTCAGAGTTTCGAATATATTTACTAATTCTAATACAATATCTTATAATTATTACCCATGCAATAAAATTATAAGTGAAAGATCAGGAGGATACTGTGATAGATATGAAAGATAATTTAAATTACGTACTCTGTTATACAAGATTACCGCAGGAAGAAGCAATTTATGCGCCCAAACTGGCATACAGCATGCATCTTGCCTATAGTGAAGATGGTAAATATTTTAAGGATTTAAATCATAATTCAGGTGTTTTATTTGCCAAGGCTACGGAAAATGAGGATGGTACTCTTAATGCTAAAAGTATGAAAAATCCTTATATATTCAAAATGTCGAACGATATGTTTGGTGTAGTAGCTGTTCGTACAGAAGCATATGGAGAAAATGATTTACAAAGTAAAGGAATGATACTTTTATTTACTACGTCTGATTTATTGCAGTACAAAGAAATAGGGCTTATTGATCTAAAGGGAAACACTTATGTTGACGATATTTCCTGTTATTATGATGAAGAGCAGAGGCTTTATACAGTTAACTGGAGTGATGAGGCTGGGAATTACTATAAAAACGAGATGGTTGATATTACTGATTTATCTGGGGCTTCTTCTCCAGTTAAGGCGGAATCTTTTCATATCGAACCTGTAAATGCTGGTATAGAAGGAATGATTCAAAGAAATATGATTGGTGTTTCACAGGAAGTAGCACATCGTTTGGTGTGTAAATTATCGGTTCCATCCAATATTAAAATAGAACTTCCGGAAAATGTAACTGTGAAATCAGAAGAGGAATTAAATGCTATCAAGGCGACTGCCATCTATAGTGATGGAACAAAAGATACAAAGTTAGTGGATTGGGATGTAACAGATGTGGACTGGACAAAGCCTGGAACTTATGGCATAAAAGGTAAAGTACATCAGGATCATTATATATTTCCAGTTGCAATAAATAGAGCTGATCCCTGTATTACCAAGTGGGAGGGAAACTATTATTTTATTGCAACAAATGACGCTGATGATAATCACACCTTGTATATTCGCAAAGCGAATACTATTCACGGCTTATTAAATGCAGAGGAACACTTAATACTGGACTCAAATACATATGAAGAGATTGGAGGATTACTTTGGGCACCAGAATTTCATATTATTGAAAATGAATTATATCTGTTCCATGGGGCAACACGTGGAGAGTTCTTTTATGAAGAATCCCATATTATGAAGTTACGTACAGGAGGAGATCCCATTTGTAAAAATGACTGGTCAAGACCTAAGCGTGTGTTAAAGAAAGATGGTTCCTATTTATGTGAAGCAGGAAAGACGATCTCTTTGGACATGACAAGCTTTGAGATTAACGGAGAATACTATGTTGCTTGGTCAGAACGTCAATTTCTACCCGTAGATTTGGGCGCCTGGATATATATTGCAAAAATTGATCCGAAAGAGCCTTGGAAGCTGATATGCGATCCAGTGGTTATTACAAAGCCTGATTATGGTTGGGCAAATAATCATGTTTTTGTTGATGAAGGTCCGTTTACTATTATTAAGGACCAAAAAGTGTTCATGACTTTCTCAAGTGCTCTTGTTGATGAAACCTATGTGGTTGGATTACTGACTGCAGATTTAGATTCTAATCTACTAGATGCTAATAATTGGATAAAAACAAACTATCCACTCTTAACCTCAAGAAGCATTCCAGGTGAATATGGTCCGGGGCATAACGCTTATGTTATGGATGATAACGGAACTTATTGGAATACTTATCATGCCAGACCAGGTGTAGAAAGGCCTAGAAGTTCTGGTATACGACGTGTGCATTTTGATATAGACGGTTATCCAGTATTGGATTTACCGGAATATAGAGATTTGAACAAAGATTTGGTAAATGTATCAATCAATATTAATATAAAATAAAAACTCACCATAACATTAGGTATAGCATGATGTAAACGATTATGCATCAGAACTCATGTTATGGTGTGTTTTTTGTTGACAGTACCTCCTTTGGTGTTTGAGTAATTCAAAAAAAAGGTAATAGATGTACTGGAAAAAATGTGTTATACTGACATAATAACAGCTATTTCTACAAAAATATTACAAACATCAATATTCTAATGTAACATAGAGTGGAATAAACTTATTAGATTAAATAGAGTGTGGAGGGCAAACAATGAATCATATAAGATTTATTGAATATGATGCAAAACATCCGAGTGACTTTGTTTTTGATGTTCCAGAAGGTCATGATTGTTGGCTGCTTGTGTTGACTAAAACGCCAGCTGTTTTTTGGGTTGATAATGAATTGAGGGAATTTCCTTCTAATTGCGCTGTGTTGTACAAACCTTATCAGAAAATTTATTACCATGCATGTGGAGAAAGTTATGTAAATGACTGGATACGTTTTGATACGGATGAATCTTATGTAACCACTGCGCCTATTCACTGCGGAGAGCCATTTGTAATTCGTGATCCTTCTTTCTGTCATATGCTATATCAATTGTTAGTGTCAGAACAGATTATGAACAACGTTTACAAGGAAATATCAATTGATAATTTATTAAGAATATTATTTAATAAGCTACTGGAATCTTATAATTACAAACAAATATCACCCTTATATAAGAATCTCCATGATTTAAAAAAGGAAATATACCTCCATCCAAATGCAGAATGGACGGTAAAAAAAATGGCTGAAAAGCTAAGCATAAGTGTTGGTTACCTGGAGGAAATATATAAGAATACCTTTGGTGTTACCTGTATTGATGATGTTATTAACAGTCGAATCAATCTGGCTAAAAAATACTTATTATATGAACATTATACAATAGCTGAAATAGTTACATTATGCGGTTATCGTAATGTAGAGCATTTTTTTCGTCAATTTAAGAAATTTACTGGAGTCACTCCAAGACGATTCAGAAATAGCCCTTATCAGCAAAATGAACCTGAAAATAAGTGAATTTTTACTGTATAGATAGAATAAATCATCTAAATTTGACTTAATAAATGCTTAGTTTCATCAGGTCATTCTATAGGGTAAATCCAGTTATTTGA
>JAEZUR010000034.1 GCA_023420935.1 Bacillota bacterium
GTATTCATGGGTGTACTTAATAATGGTATGTCGATCATGGGTATTGATGCAAACGTTCAAAAGGCAGTTAAAGGTTTAGTATTACTTGCCGCAGTAGCGTTCGATGTTATCTCTAAACAGAGAAGTAAAAACGCTTAATTAAGTAAGCTTAGTATCATACATTTAGACAGGACAAGGAATGAAATTCCCTGTCCTGTTTTGCCCAACAGCAATGTTTATTTATATAAAGGGTTAAAACATGAAAATGACCATGAGCATCTTTTGAACAGAGTGCTCATGGTTTACCATTATAGTGATTTATGATACAATTAATACACAGAAGGTATTCTTACATCTACACTATGGGAAGGGGATTTTTCTATGCTTAGGAAAAAAGCAAAATTAGAACACCAAAAGGAAAAGATTAAAGAGAAGAAACAACTTTTGAGTAGATTTCGAGGTATTCGAATCAAACTCATTGGTGCCTTTTTGATTCCAGTAGCATTAGTTATAATATTAGGTATCGTATCCTATACAAAAGCGTCATCTGCAATCATTAGTAATTATGAAGAAGCTACCTTAAATAGTATAGCAATGGCTAGTGATTATCTAGGTTTTGGTATGAATATGATTGAGGGTCAAACAGAGCAAATTAAACAGGATAATGTCCTTCAAAAGTATTATAATGGTAAGTTTCATAGTGAAATTACAGAAGAATATACTACATATAGAACGTTATACAATAGTATTGTTGGTATGACTTCAACGAACAGTTTTGTAAACTCTACTATTGTTATGGCTGATTATGGAGAAGGTATCTGTACCTTGGGTAACCTTAAGGCTGAAGACTTTAAAGCTTATGCTGAATCAGAAGAAGGTAAATGGATTGGAGAAGGTAAGACTAAAGTATTCTGGAGTGGAACACATACTTTTATAGATGAAAAGTTCCCAAAGAGTATAGACAATTATGCTTTGACATGTGTCTCTAGATTTGAGAATTCTAGAGGAGTTGTTATGGTTGATATTAAAAGTGAAGAAATAGAGAAAATTCTGGGAGAAGTAAAGTTAGGAAAAGGAAGTATTGTAGGTATTGTTACACCGGGTGGAAGAGAAATTCTGATTGGTAATGAAGAAGAGAAGGTGTTTAGTACACAAGATTTCTTTGCAAAGTCTATAGAAAAGAAAGAAACAGAAGGTTTTTCTTACCAAAAATATAATGGACAAGAATACTTATATTTGTATGATAAAATTGGTGATACTGGAGTATCAATCTGTTCACTTGTACCAAAAGCAGAAATCATAGCAAAAGCGAAAGACATACAGATGATAACTATTGTAGTGGTTGCAATTGCAGTAATTATTGCAATTATAGTTGGTACCATATTAGCTGCTGGAATTGGTGGAGCAATTCAGAAAATCATGGTAGCCATGAAGAAGGCTTCTGCTGGCGATTTAACAGTCACAATCTCAGTGAAACGTAAAGATGAATTTGGAGTATTATCAAGTAGCATATCTGAAATGATAGCTAGTATGAAGGGCCTTATTGAGAAGGCGTCAATGGTAGGTAATCGTGTCAGTCAATCTACTATAGAAGTATCTGAGAATTCAGAGGTATTAGTTTCCGCAACCAAAGAAATTACACTTGCAATGGAAGAAATTGAAGGTGGTACTGCAGCTCAATCGGCAGATGCTGAAGCGTGTTTAGATCAGATGTCTGTTCTTGCAGAACGAATTAATGAGGTTTATGATAATTCCGAAAGTATTGAGAAGATAACGGATGATACTAAGTTAGTAATTAATAAGGGAATGGTTATTGTGGATGAGCTAAATGAAAAATCTAAAGCAACCAGCAAAATAACCAATACAATTATTAAAGGTATAGAAGATTTAGAAGCACAATCTAGAACCATTGGAACTATAGTAACCGTAATCAATGAAATTGCTGATCAAACTAGTTTACTATCATTAAATGCATCCATTGAAGCAGCAAGAGCTGGTGAGGCAGGCAAGGGATTTGCAGTAGTTGCAGATGAAATTAGGAAATTAGCAGAGCAGTCATTAGATGCATCATCTAAAATAAGAAATATTATTGATTCCATACAAAAGCAAACGGAAGATACTGTAATTACAGCAAAAGAGGCAGAAAATATAGTAGTTTCTCAGGAGAATTCCTTAAAGAATACAGTTGAGGCATTTAATGAGATCAATGGCTATGTAATGACACTTGCAGATAATCTAACAAAGATTACAGCTGGTGTAAAGGGAATCGAAGATGCAAAGAGTGAAACATTAAGCGCTATGGAAAGTATCTCGGCTGTTTCAGAAGAAAGTGCTGCAGCGGCAGGTGAGGTTTCATCAACAGCTGCTAATCAGTTAATCACCGTTGAGCAACTGAATAAGTCTGTTCAGGGATTAAAAGAAGATGCAGAAGAGCTTAACAAAGCAATAAGTATCTTTATCGTTTAAATAGTATAGAATAATTCCCATGGTTTTAAAGCTACAATATCTTTATCAGTTAACACGATATAGATGTTGTAGCTTTTTTATGTACCAAGTGACTCATTTTCCATTGGTGACTTGTTTTCATAGCGCTAGAATGGTAATATTATAATGTGTACTAAAATTTAGTTCCAGTACTGGAGGGGATAGGTTGTTACAATTAATTAATGTCAGTAAAGTATACAAAAATGTGAATGCAATTGAAGAGGTAAGCTTTACTGTAGATGAGGGAGATTCGTTGGGCTTGGTTGGTAATAATGGTGCCGGTAAGTCAACAACTCTTTCCATCATTGCTACAATCATGAAACCTGATTCTGGACAACTGCTTTATCGTGGAATCGATATAATCAAGAATCCGAATGCGATTCGAAAAGAGTTAGGATATGTTCCGCAGGATATAGCGCTTTATATGGACTTATCTGGCATTGAAAACTTAAAGTTTTGGGGTAAGGCATACCATATTTATGGAGAAGCCTTAAATCAAAGAATACAGGCAGTGTGTGATATTATTGATATAGATTCAGAACAATTAAAAAAAACAGTAAAAAATTATTCAGGGGGTATGAAACGTCGTCTGAACATTGGAGCGGCATTGTTGCATGACCCCAAAATAGTAGTTATGGATGAACCAACGGTTGGATTAGACGAGGAATCTAGATTAAAAATTCTTAGTGCAATAAAAAGATTAAATGCGAACGGCGTTACCATAGTTTATACCGGTCATTATTTGGATGAGATTAAAGAAATCTGCAATAGAATCTGTGTTTTAGAAGCTGGCAGATTAGTTACAATAGAGGGGAATAGACATTAGAAATTTACAATTGATTGATAAAATGGAGGTTTAAAGCCATGGGAAGATACGATAGTATAGTGCGGCTAGCTGAGATAAGACGACTTATGCATGAAAAGAAATATAGAAAAGCATTTCAAATTATTGAGAAAATAGATTCTGATAAGGTAAAAGCAATAACGGATTTAAATTTATTGGTTGAAGTATGTATGAAAAATGAAGAATATCAGATGGCTAGAAACCTTCTTTTAAAAATATACGAAAAGACTTCTACTAGAAGAATTATCTATCAACTAATTTGTGTATCGCTTAAGACAGGTAATCTTGATCATGTAGAAGAGCTATATGAAGAATATAAAGAATTAGATAAAAACAGCAGTGATAGATTAATTCTAAGGTACTGTATTGACAAAGCAAAGCGAGTGGAGAAAGAACGACTCGTTCAATATTTAGAGCAGCTTAAAAAAGAAGATTACCAGGAAGAGTGGGCATATGAGCTTGCCAAACTCTATCATAAAATGGGTATGGAAGATGCCTGTGTCAGAGAATGCAGTGATATTATTCTTTGGTTTGGCGAGGGCTTAATTGTCGAAAAAGCCAAGTTGCTAAAACTTCATTATGTAGAAGGCTTGGATATTGTGGCACATAGTGAATCAGCACATGCAGAAATAGAACCATCAGAAATAGAACATGATCATAAAACCGATGAAGAAATCGACCAAATGGAAAACAATAATGAAGAAATCGATCAAATGGAAAACAGTGATGAAGAAGTAGACCAAATTGAAAATCATGATGGAGAAGTTGGACAAGATTCAACGGAGGAAGTTCAAGCAGAGCAGGGTTATGAAGAACAACTAGAGGAAACTGTATTGAATAGTGTAGATTTGGAAAAAGAATCTATGCAGCACGAGGAACATGGAATGGCCTCTCAAGGCCAGGAGACAAATCATGAAGCTGATCCAAATCAGAGTTTAGCAACTCTAGAAGTTGAGCAAAACAGTATAGAGCGACTAATAAAAGATGCATTAAATAATATTAGTGAGAATGAAAGTTCAATGCATTTTATATTAGTAGAAGAAAATAATTCTGGACTTACACAAGTTGTAAAGGAATTTGCAAAGCAATTGTTTTATAAGGGAATTCTTCCATCTTCTCAGATCGCAAAGATAACGGGAGAGAAGTTAAATGGAATTAGCCTTGAAAACAATTATGAGAAGCTGAAAAACGGTTGTTTATTAATAGAACAAGCCGGAGACCTAACATCGGATGCAGTAGACCAAGTATTACACCTAATGGAGGCAAATGAAGATGCTATGGTGGTAATTTTGGAAGATAATGAAGAGGCTATCAAGTGGTTATTAAAGAAAAACAAAAAATTAAAATCTGTATTTCCACATATAATTTTCTTGCCAACCAACGAAAAAGATGGTTTAATGTAATACATTGAAAAAATTAGAAATGCAGGAGGTGCAAAAGTTGGAAGAATTAACAGGGAAGACGATAACGGTAATTGGACATATTAATCCAGATACAGATTCAATTTGTTCTGCAATTGCTTATGCTAATCTAAAAAGGCGTATTACAGGAATGAACTATAGAGCAAAGAGAGCAGGGCAAATTAATTCCGAGACTCGGTTTGTTTTGGAACGATTTCAGATGAATCCGCCAGCTTATGTATCTGATGTACGAACACAGGTTAAGGATGTTGAGATTCGGAAAGTAGCTGGAGTGAAGAGAGATATCTCTTTAAAAAAAGCATGGGAGTTAATGGGGAGTAATAGTGTGGTAACCCTTCCGATTGTGGATGATAACAATATGCTAGAGGGACTTATTACGATAGGGGATATTGCTAAGGCATATATGGATGTTTATGATAGTAGCATTATATCTAAAGCAAGAACACCATACCGTAACATTATAGAGACATTAGAAGGTGAAATGATCATTGGGGACATGGATGCAGAAATTGAAGCGGGAAAAGTTTTAATCGCTGCAGCCAATCCAGATTTAATGGAAAGTTACATTGCTGAAAACGATATTGTTATTCTAGGGAATCGATATGAATCACAACTATGTGCGATTGAGATGAAAGCAAAATGTATTGTAGTATGTGATGGTGCAATGGTTTCATTTACCATAACTAGGTTAGCCGAAAGTAAGGGTTGTACTATTATTAAGACGCCTTATGACACGTATACCGTAGCACGTTTAATCAATCAAAGTATGCCAATACGATTTTTTATGAGAAGTAACGGACTAATTACATTTACTTCTGATAATTATATAGATGATATTAAAGAAATTATGGCAAAAAAGAGACATCGAGATTTTCCAATATTAAGTAAAGATGGAACCTTTCATGGAATGATATCAAGAAGAAATCTGCTAGATGCAAAGAGAAAACAATTGATTCTAGTGGATCATAATGAAAAATCACAAGCTGTTGATGGACTAGAGGAAGCAGAAATTCTTGAAATCATAGACCATCATAGATTGGGAAGTATTGAAACTATGAGTCCTGTATTTTTTAGGAATCAACCATTGGGATGCACGGCTACTATTGTCTATCAAATGTATCTGGAAAATAATGTTCCAATAGAGAAAAATATTGCAGGTTTATTATGTTCAGCCATTTTATCAGATACATTAGTATATCGTTCTCCAACTTGTACAGCTGTTGATAAAGAAGCAGCAGAAAAGCTATCTGTGATAGCTGGAATTGAAGTGGAAGAATATGCCAAGAAAATGTTTGCAGCTGGAAGTAACCTACTTAATAAGGCCCCAGAAGAGATATTCTATCAAGACTTCAAGAAATTCACAGCAGGTGAACAAATGTTTGGCGTTGGCCAGATTACATCTATGAATCAAGAAGAGTTGGACGCAATTAAGGATAAACTAGTACCGTATATGGAAAAAGCTTATAAGGATCATGGTGTATCAATGATTTTCTTTATGCTGACTAATATAATAGAAGAATCAACAGAACTGTTATGTCAAGGAAGTGGAGCTAAGAAAGCGGTTATAGAAGCATTTAGAATAGCCGACCCTGAAGGGGAGATCTATCTGCGGGGTGTTGTTTCAAGAAAGAAACAATTTATTCCACCACTGATGATATCCCTACAGCAGGAAAACAGCTAAATTTTAAACTGAATTTTAATTGGGCTCTTTAAATTTTTACCTTTTTTAGAACGAACCTTTGTTGTTACATTCAGAATATAAGATTCGTTTTGTGAATATGGTTCTAAGGGCTCAACTTCAATGGTATTGTTTATGACATCATAACGAATGGACGTTTTAAGAGGAGTTTGGTTCATCGTTGTAACGTATAAATTGACATTATTTACGCTTTTAGGATCAAGTGGAGTATTAAATTTTACTTTCCAAACAAATTTACCAGTCTTAAATTTAAGATTTTGTTTCACTTTAGCTTTTGATTCCCCTAAAACGGACTCAATATCTAAATAATTAGTGGACATTCATATCACCTCGAATATATTATAATATATTTTTTGAAAAAAGTGTAGTATTAGTTCTAAAAGTAAGAAATTACCTCTAGATTTCTACAAGAAATTTGAGATAATATAGAATGATTGATATAAGAAGAAATTGGTCTACTGAAGAAAGAAGGCAGGAGATATATTGAACGAAAAACAATTCTGGAAACCAGGAAATATGGTTTATCCTTTGCCAGCCGTGATGATAAGCTGCGCAGAAGAAGGCAAAAAGCCCAATATAATAACGGTAGCTTGGACAGGAACAATCTGTACCAATCCGGCCATGGTTTATATCTCCGTTAAACCGGAACGATACTCTTATGATATAATAAAAAACTCAGGAGAGTTTGTAATCAATCTAACCACTAAAAGCTTAGTGAAAGCAGTGGATTTTTGTGGCGTACGTTCAGGTAGAGACATGGATAAATTTAAAGAGATGAATCTGACGCCTATAAAAGGGAATTTAGTCAATCACGCTCCATTAATAGAAGAATGTCCGGTTAACATTGAATGTAAAGTAAGAGAGATTGTAAAGTTAGGATCTCACCATATGTTTATGGCAGATGTTCTTGGTGTTAATATTGATAATAGATATATGAATGAAAGTGGAAAGTTTCAACTTAATAAATCGGACTTAATTATTTATTCCCACGGAGAGTATTATGGTTTTGGAGAACTATTAGGTAGCTTTGGTTATTCTGTAAGAAAAACTGGAAAGAAAAAAATAGGGAAGAAAGAAATTACGAAAGATCGGGGAAATAAGAAAAAATGAATAAAAATATTGTATTAATAGGCATGCCAGGAGCCGGCAAAAGCACTATTGGTGTGATTTTGGCAAAGGTATTAGGATACAAGTTCATCGATACCGACCTACTTATTCAAGAACAAGAACATAGATTGCTAAAGGATATTATTTCCGAAGAAGGATTAGAAGGATTTATAAATATTGAAAATAGGGTTAATAGTTCTTTACATACAGAAAACTCTGTTATAGCAACTGGAGGTAGTGTTATCTATGGACAGGAGGCTATGGAACATCTCAGAGAGTTAGCTTATGTAGTTTACATTAAGTTAAATTATACAACAGTTAAAGATCGACTTGGAAATATTAAGCAAAGAGGTGTGGTTCTGAAAGATGGTCAAGATCTAAAAGGGTTGTATGAAGAAAGATGTCCTTTATATGAAAAATATGCACATTGTATTGTGGATGCAGAAGGTCTAGATGTGGAAGCATTAATGGAAAAAATAAAAATATGTTTTACAAATGTAAATAATGTGTTATAATCAATGTAAAATGTACAAATTAAAAGGGACAATTCTGTGCATTTTAACGAAAATATTTACGAAAATCTTAAATTTAAATTATATGGGATAAATAGAGGTGTGCAATGGAGCAATATATTATAAGAGGTGGTAAACCGCTAGTAGGAGAGGTTTCTATAGGGGGAGCTAAGAATGCCGCTCTTGGTATTTTAGCAGCAGCTATCATGACAGATGACACAGTAACAATTGATAATCTACCTGATGTTCGAGATATTAATGTATTATTACAGGCGATTGAGGGAATCGGAGCAAAAGTAGAACGAGTGAATTCTCATACTGTTAAAATAAACGGTAGTGGAATTGGTTCCATTAGTATTGATTATGAATTCATAAGAAAAATTAGAGCATCCTATTACTTGTTAGGAGCATTGCTTGGTAAATATAAAAAAGCGCAAGTTGCACTTCCAGGAGGTTGTAATATAGGAAGCCGTCCTATTGACCAACATATTAAAGGATTTGAAGCATTGGGCTCAACTGTTAAAATTGAATATGGTATGATTGAAGCGAAAGCAGATAAATTAGTCGGCAATCATATTTACTTAGATGTAGTAAGCGTAGGAGCTACCATAAATATTATGCTAGCATCTTGTTTAGCAGAAGGAAAAACCATTATAGAAAATTCTGCAAAAGAACCGCATATCGTTGATGTTGCCAATTTCTTAAATAGTATGGGAGCAGAGATAAAAGGTGCTGGTACAGATGTAATACGTATTAAAGGCGTAAAAAGTCTTCATGCAACGGAATATTCTATTATCCCTGATCAAATAGAAGCTGGTACTTTTATGTTAGCAGCAGCAGCAACCAAAGGGGATGTACTTATTAAAAACGTAATACCGAAGCATTTGGAAGCAATTACAGCAAAATTAGTTGAAATTGGAGCAGAAGTAGAAGAATTTGATGACTCCGTAAGGGTAATAGCTAAGAAACGATTAGGACATACACATGTAAAAACCCTTCCATATCCAGGGTTCCCAACAGATATGCAGCCTCAGATAGCTACGTTATTAGCACTTTCAACTGGAACAAGTATTGTAACAGAAAGTATTTTTGAGAATCGTTTTAAGTATGTGGATGAACTTTCAAGAATGGGTGCCTCCATTAAAGTAGAAGGCAATTCAGCCATTATTGATGGGGTAAATGGATTAACTGGAGCGATTGTAAGTGCCCCTGATCTAAGAGCAGGAGCTGCATTAGTAACAGCAGGGTTAGTTGCTGAAGGATTTACCTTAGTAGATCAAATAGAATTTATTGAACGTGGATATGAAGCATTTGAAGATAAAATGAAGAGTCTTGGTGCAAGTATGGAAAAGATAGATGTTGATGATGAAAAGGCAATTCGTAAATTTAAACTAAAAGTGAGTTAAATAATAAAGGTTGTGCAAGTTTTTGCACAACCTTTATTCGTTCTATGTATTAACAACGTTTAAACAATAGTTTGAATATATAAATCAATTTCCTTTGATAAGTCAATGAATTCATCACCAACATGAATCATTGGTTTGGAAAGTACCAATGGGTTAATCATAACGATTTCACCAATACGTCCATCACTCAGTGTAACCTGATTGTGTAGATACGTTTCTACAATTCCTTTTAAGAATGGTAATAGGTATGTTGGATCATATTTTTGCAAGCCCTCTGACTCAAAGATATTAATAACTTCAAAAGGACATAAAGCATCGCGATAAACTCTAGCAGAAGTCATAGCATCATATACATCAATTACAGTTATTATTTTTGCAAATGCATCGATATGATCGGAAGAAAAACCGTTTGGATAGCCAGAACCATCACATTTCTCATGGTGCATCAATGCACTGTATTTAATACGAGGGTCAATTTTTAAGTCTTTAAGCAGATTATAACCTCTCATTGGATGGGTCTGAATCACAGCAGTCTCTTCATCGTTTAGTGGTGATGGCTTAGAAATGATGGATTTAGGAATCAAAAGTTTTCCTATGTCATGAAGTAATCCACTAAGTGTTAAAATATCTATCTCTTTCTCAGAAAGATTAAGCCATTTTCCGTAGATATTACATATTAAAGAAACATTTAAGGAATGTGCAAAGGTTAAATCATCATAATCTCTCATACAATGTAGCATATGGAATACGTGTACACCATTGCGACTTTCGGAAAGCACATTATTGGTAAGTTCCAATAAGGAATCTAAATTAAGATGATTCACTCCACTTTCAACAAATTCAGATAAAACAGATTTAAAACTATTAACAGATTCTAAAAATGCATTATTAAATCGTTTATATTCAACACTGCCCTTAATAATTTCTGAGTAACTCTTATCCATTGATGGGATAGGAGAAACATCCTTCTCGTTGGGTTTGCTCTCGTTTATTACAACACTAATCTCTCGAATGGAATAAAATTGTAATCTTGTAATTGCTCGATCTGTTAAAACGGAATTCTTAGGAATGATAAGCTGGTTGCTAGAAGAAAAAATATCGCTTGCGACTACCATGCCTGGTCTAGCCTGTTTGGATAGTATTTTTTTTGACTTCATGTTGGATATCACGGATTCCTTTCTAGTTTTATCTTGTGTAATACTAAGTATAGTATAAGAATTGTTTGACGAATTGTCAATTATTTCGTGGAATACTACTAAAAATATTGTATAAATATAAATATATTTGTAAAAAAAGAATGGCTTGACAAAAACCAACTATTTTACTAGACTTTAAATAATGTATGTTAATAAGATGGAGGAAATTATAATGAGAGATGAAACGAAATGCTTACATTCAGGTTACACACCAGAGAATGGTGGACCTCGCGTTATGCCAATTGTACAAAGTACTACATATAGATTTAACTCAACCGAAGAAATTGGTGCATTATTTGACATGCCAACAGCACATATGTATTCTAGATTTTCTAATCCAACCGTAGAAGCAGTAGAGAAAAAGATTGCTGATTTAGAAGGTGGAGTAGGTGCAATGTGTACTTCTTCAGGTCAGGCTGCTTCTTTATTAGCAATTTTAAATATTTGCTCGGCTGGAGATAGCTTTGTAAGTACATCAACTATTTATGGAGGAACGGTTAATTTATTTGCCGTAACACTAAAAAGATTTGGAATAGAATGTATATTTGTTGATGCAGAGGCTGATGAAGAAACAATAGAAGCAGCGATTAAACCAAATACGAGAGCGGTATTCGGAGAGACTTTAGCTAATCCAGCATTGGCGGTGCTTGATATAGAAAAGATCGCTAACATAGCACATAAACATAATCTACCTTTTATTATTGATAATACATTTGCAACACCAATTCTATGTAAACCAATCGAATATGGTGCAGATATTGTAACTCACTCAACATCAAAATATATGGATGGCCATGCAGTCCAAATAGGTGGAGTTATTGTAGACAGTGGTAATTTTGACTGGACGAATGGTAACTTTCCAGAATTTACGCAACCAGATAGTTCTTATCATGGAGTTGTATATACTCGTGATTTTGGCAAAATGGCTTATATTATTAAGGCTAGAATGCAGTTAATGAGAGATATAGGTTGTTACCCTGCAGCTAATTCCGCATTTCTATTGAACATGGGACTGGAAACACTGCCAATACGTATGGAGCGTTATTGCTACAATGCAAAAAAAGTGGCTGAGTATTTCAAAGCCTCTGATAAGATAGAAGCAGTTCTCTACTCAGGACTGGAAGGAGACAAATATTACAACTTAGCTCAAAAGTACCTTCCAAAAGGAAGCTGTGGTGTTATTTCAATCCAAATAAAGGGTGGTAGAGATAATGCAGTCAAATTCATGGATGGACTACAGTTAGCATCCAATGAAGTTCATGTTGCTGATATTCGCACGTGCGTCCTTCATCCTGCAAGTGCAACTCACCGACAATTAACAGATGAACAGCTTGTGGCTGCAGGTGTTAATCCGGGTCTGATTCGTTTTTCAGTAGGGCTTGAAAATGTAGATGATATCATTGCTGATATAGAGCAGAGCTTGGCTAGATTATAGAATATTACATAGTTAGAATAAGAATGGGTTGTAGCATTTGCTACAACCCATTTGATATTATAGATATTTTTTTAATAAGTCAACTTTATCAAGTTTTTCCCAAGGTAAGCTAAGATCATTACGTCCAAAATGGCCATATGCTGCAGTTTGGTTGTAAATAGGTTTTCTTAAATCCAACATTTTAATAATTCCTGCTGGACGAAGGTCAAAGTTAGATCGAATAATTCCAACGATCTCTTCATCTTTTTTCTTACCAGTACCAAAGGTATCAACCATAATAGAAGTTGGTTGTGCAACACCAATAGCATAGGAAAGTTGAATTTCACATTTATCTGCAAGACCAGATGCAACAATATTTTTTGCAACATAACGTGCAGCATAAGCAGCAGAACGGTCTACTTTGGTACAGTCTTTACCGGAGAAAGCACCGCCGCCGTGACGAGCGTATCCACCGTATGTGTCAACGATAATTTTACGTCCAGTCAAACCACTGTCTCCATTTGGACCACCAATAACAAATCGTCCAGTTGGATTTATAAAATATTTTGTATTTTCATCTACTAATTCTTGTGGTAAAACTTGATCAATGACATGTTTTCTGATATCTTCATGTATTTGTTCTTGTGTAACATCAGCGCTATGTTGACTAGAGATAACAACTGCATTGATATGAACTGGTTTTCCTGCTTCATCGTATTCCACAGTTACCTGAGATTTGCCATCAGGACGAAGGTAGGAAAGTGTTCCATTCTTTCTTACTTCAGAAAGTCTACGAGTTAATTTATGAGCAAGCGCGATTGGATAAGGCATATATTCTTCCGTTTCGTTTGTTGCAAATCCAAACATCATACCTTGGTCACCAGCTCCAATTGCTTCAATCTCAGCATCAGACATAGTATGTTCTTTGGCTTCTAAGGCCTTGTCTACTCCCATCGCAATATCTGCAGATTGTTCATCAAGAGCTACAATAACGCCACATGTATTAGCATCAAATCCATATTCAGAACGATCATAACCAATGTTACGAATGGTATCTCTTACGATTTTTTGTATATCAACATAACCCTTAGTAGTTACTTCTCCCATTACTAACACGAGTCCTGTTGTAATAGCAGTTTCACATGCTACACGACTTAATGGATCTTGTTGAAGCAATGCATCCAAAACGGCATCAGAGATTTGATCACATATTTTATCTGGATGCCCTTCTGTAACTGATTCTGATGTAAATAATAATTTTTCCATTATAAAACCTCCTTTAATTATCTGGCATTTATTAAATCTCTTTCTTCACTCATCTACCAAATGTGTAAGGATGAATCCTTACTAGAGGGCATTTTATATCATAAGAAGTAAACTTCTATGAAATAAAAAAAGTCCATAATAAGATGGACTTGAGTTCGAAGTTCAAATCCTCTTATTGTTCGATTGCTCGCTGAGATTGGCACCTTCCAATATGGGGTTGCCGTGGTTTCACTGAGCCTTCACTCTCCACCACTCCGAATAAGAGAAATAATAAATTGTATATTGTTGTTCTATAAGAATACAATGATTTTCATAATTCGTCAAGGATTTTTTCTGTTATTCACATGATAGTATAAAAGGATAATTGATAAAATATCCGTTCTGTTCATAAAAACTTTAGAAATAACATGATTAGTTTATATGAATTTACAGGACTGTTGTGCTATAATGAGAAAAAGGGACGCAGTGCCTTATTTTATTAAGTTTGTAAATCAGACATAAAGGAGCCAACTATGAAAATTAAAGAACGATTACTCACATCATTCTTAATTATAATTATCATGCCAATTATATTAATATCTTGTGTTGGCGGAGTTATTATAAGTTATCAGGAGTCTTCCATTCAACAATCCTATGATATTAAATCAGACACGATGCAGGTATTAACTAATCCAATTCAAGTATTAAATCGTCTTACGAGAGGCGTTTATAACGATATAAAAACTTGTGCATTAAAAGAACCTACCAAGTTTGAAAGTAAAAAATTTCTTCAGGAATTAAATACAGAACTAGATGGAAAATACTCTTTCATTGCACTTAGAAAAGACCATGAGTTTGTATATTCTGGAAACTGGAACCAACTTGGTGTAATATCCAAAGCGTTACCGGCCTTTGGTGATTATAATACCAATGTTGATGGTGGTATTTATGTGGGTGGAGAAAATCCTTTCCTGGTTAAGCAACAGGATTTTTATTATTCAGATGGAAGTGAAGGAAGTGTCTTTGTTATAACAGATGTTAATAACATTGTGCCACAGATTAAGTCGTCTGCTGTTCAGATGGTAATTGCATTCATCATGATAATATGTTTTACTGCATCCATATTGACGCTTTGGATTTATAGAGGTTTACTACGCCCATTGAATACGCTTCGTGTCGCCACCAATATTATGATGGACGGTAACTTGGACTTTTCGGTGGAATCAGAATCTGACGATGAAATTGGAATGCTTTGTAAGGATTTTGAAATGATGCGTATCCGACTAAAAGAATTAATTGATGTAAGACTTCAATATGAAGTAGATACCAGAGAATTAATCAGTAATATTTCACACGATTTAAAGACACCGTTAACAGCGATTAAAGGATATACAGAGGGTATTATGGATGGAGTAGCGGATACTCCAGAGAAGATGGAAAAATATTTAAAGACCATTTACACAAAGGCAAATGATATGACTAGTTTGGTAGATGAATTGTCCTTATACTCAAAGATAGATTGTAATACAATGCCATATTCTTTTTTAAATGTGAATCTAAATCGATATTTTAACGATTGTATTAATGAATTGACCTTGGATTTAGAGGTAAAAAACGTTGATTTGGGATATTTTAATTATACCAATAGTGATCTTGAGATTGTTGCAGACGTAGAGCAGCTAAAGAGAGTAATTAATAATATTATTGGTAATTCAGTGAAGTATATAGAAAAGAAAAAGGGAATTATTAATATTAGAATTAAAGAATTAGATGAGTTTGTTCAGATTGAATTTGAAGATAACGGCAAAGGAATTCCACCTCAGGATTTAGAAAGCATTTTTGAGCGATTTTATCGGACAGATGCTTCAAGAAATTCTTCCAAGGGTGGCAGTGGCCTTGGTCTTGCTATTGCAAAGAAAATTATAGAAGACCATGGCGGAAAAATATGGGCGGAGAGCAAAGAAGGCGTTGGTACAAGCATATTCTTTACTTTAAAAAAATATGTGGTTGAAACTGGTGAAGTGGAACCTATTGTTACGGTAGAAAAACCTTCTGGTGTATCTCGATTAATTCGGTTCCGTAATAGTACAGAAAATAAATGATAAATGAATGAGTGGAGGAATAGAATGAGTAAAATACTAATAATTGAAGATGAAGTAGCAATCGCAGAATTAGAGAAAGATTATTTAGAATTAAGTGGATTTGAAGTGGCTATGGAGGCAACTGGAGATGGAGGAGCGCAGAGAGCATTGGAAGAAGAGTTTGATTTAATTGTATTAGACTTAATGCTTCCTAATGTGGATGGTTTCGAAATCTGCAAACGAATTAGAGAAGTCAAAAACATTCCCATTATTATGGTATCTGCGAAAAGGGATGATATTGATAAAATTAGAGGTCTTGGCCAGGGCGCAGATGATTATATGACCAAACCATTTAGTCCAAGTGAATTAGTAGCTAGAGTAAAAGCACATTTAGCAAGATATGAACGTTTAATTGGTTCAGGAATCAAAGAAAATAAATTGATTGAGATACGTGGTATCAAAATTGATAAAACGGCTAGAAGAGTATATGTAAATGAGGAAGAGAAGACATTTACAACAAAGGAATTCGATCTTTTAACATTTTTAGCTGAGAATCCAAACCATGTATTTACAAAGGAGAAATTATTCCAGGAAATTTGGGACATGGATTCTATCGGTGACATAGCAACCGTTACCGTGCATATTAAAAAGATTCGAGAAAAGATAGAAATTAATACATCAAAGCCTCAATATATTGAGACAATTTGGGGAGTTGGGTATCGATTTAAGGTATAACTTGTACGCAGGAGGTAAGAATGGAACTTCATATTTTGCATGAGGATGATCATATTCTTGTATGTGAGAAACCACCTGGTGTACCATCACAGAGTGATAAAACAGCGGATTATGATATGGTCAATCAATTAAAAAATTATTTATATGAAAAAGATAATAGGAATCAGCCCTATATCGGACTTATTCACAGGCTAGATCGGCCGGTTGGTGGTATTATGGTATTTGCAAAAACTCCATTTGCGGCCAAAAATCTGAGTGAGCAAATAAGACTTAGAGAAATGAAGAAGCACTATATGGCTGTGGTAACTCAGGACTTAACGGAGGAATTAAATCAGGAGAGACAATTGCTAACAGATTATTTGGTAAAAGATCAGAAAACCAATTTATCAAGGGTCACTTCTGAAAAAGATAAAAATGGGAAAAAGGCTCAGTTATATTATCAAGTTCTAAAGGTGAGTGAGGGCTTATCTTTCGTTGAAGTTGAACTGATAACAGGAAGACATCATCAAATTCGTGTGCAGATGTCAAAGCATAAAGGTGGACTTTGGGGAGATACCAAGTATAATCCATTATTTCAAAAGAAAGAAGGATTCCATCAGCTAGCGCTGTTTGCCTATCGATTAGAATTTTCACATCCTAAAACTAAGAAATTAATGAAATTTAGATTGATGCCAACTGGTGAGCCATTTAAGCAGCTAGGATTTAATTAGTGCTTTGTCGCACAGATGGGAGTTAATATGAGTAAAGTAATGATAACGGGATTAGTAAATATAGAGACAACCATGAAAGTGGATGGTTTTCCTATTCCTTATTATTCAATGGGATATCCCATCTTTGGAATAGATAGTAGTGTATCCGGTGTTGGATTTAACATTACTAAAGCATTGCATACTCTTGGGGATGAGGTCTTATTCATGTCACTGATTGGAGATGACGAGGAAGGACATCGTATTAAACGAGAAGTAAGACAGTTAGGTGTGGATGCATCTTATATACGAAAAGAATTAGCAAAAACGCCACAATCAGTAATACTCTATGAACTTAGCGGAAGAAGACAAGGCCATTGTGACTTAAAAGATATTCAAGAACATAGCTATCCTATGGAATTGATTGAGAAGAATTTAAAAAAATGTCAGGTGCTATGTGCATGTAATATTAATTTCTCAAGACCTTTGTTAAAAATGGCAAAAGAGAAGGAAATTGTGATAGCAACCGATGTACATGTACTTGAACAAATTGAAGATGTTTATAATCGTGAATTTATGGAATTTGCGGATATCATATTTCTAAGTGATGAGAAGATACCATATTCTCCAGTGGAATTTATTTTAAGGTTAAAAAATGAGTATCCATGTCAAATAGTTGTGATGGGACTTGGCAAGGATGGAGCCATGTTATATACAAGAACGGAGAATGTAATATATAAGGTAGATGCTATAACGGTACGTTCTGTTGTAAATACAGTTGGAGCTGGAGATGCCCTTTTCAGTGCATTTATTCATTATTATTGCAAAGGAATGATACCATTAGAGGCCTTAAAGTATGCACAGTGCTTCGCCTCATATAAAATTGGAGAAACAGGTGCTGCCAATGGGTTCCTATCAGAGAGCATGGTTGAAGAAATTTATTCAAAATGTATTTTTAATATTCATAAACTTTAAACAAAAATATAGAAAACAATCAAAAAAATTACCAGCATAGTAGTATCTTTGCCGCGAGATAATAGTAGTAGATAGATAATGAACTCTTACAAAAGTTTCATTTGTATCCACTAAAAAGATGCGGAGGTGATTTTATTGAAAGCGAACCAATGTAAAATGATTCTGCTAGCCATAGGAACTACAGTAGGTGTATATCTTGGATTTAAGTATATACTGCCTCTTGTCGTTCCCTTTTTATTTGCATATTTTTTGGCTAAAATGCTAGTACCAATTATTACATTTCTTCATGAAAAATTAAAATTGCCAAAAACATTAAGTAGCATGATTACTGTAATTACCTTGGCGCTATTAGTTGGATGCGCCATTTTTTGTCTCGGAAGAGTCTTTTTACAACAGTTGCAAAGTTTAATTCAGAATATTCCAGTATATCAGAAGATGTTCACAGAGAGGTTAAGCCAATTATGTGAACACTGTAATAAGTTATTTGGCTGGGAAGATGGCGTTTTAATGAAGTGGATGGACGGAAACATGGAACAGATGCGGGGATACCTTCGGTCTAAAGTTATGCCGTCTATGACACAACATACCATCCAAGGTGTGCTTCGACTATGCGGTATTGGAGCTGTTTTTTTCTTGATTATTATTTCTGTCATTATGATACTAAAAGATATGGATGATATTAGAGAAGAATATGAAAAATCATGTTTTTATAAACAAATTCACCCAATTACCGGTTACCTATCCAAAGTAGGATATGCATATTTAAAAGCACAATTAATTATAATTAGCTTAGTAATTACAATATGTACCATAGGACTTGTGCTAATTCATAATAATTATGCTTTGGTTATTAGTATTGGTATTGGATTATTTGATGCAGTTCCTTTGCTAGGGAGTGGAACAATTTTAGTACCATGGGCAATCTGGAAAATGATCAATGGAAATATGGCCGATGGGGCTATATTATTAACACTATATTTATGCTGCCAATTAATCAGACAGTTGCTGGAGCCAAAATTAATAGGCGACAGGATAGGAATTAAGCCTATTTTTACTATTATGGCTATGTATGCCGGAGTAAAAATATTTGGATTAGAAGGCTTTTTCCTTGGTCCCATCGCCCTAGTAATTGTTCGTGCAGTTATTCAAAATCGATGTTAATATTACCAACTCCACCATCGATCTCAAGAGAATTATCCGCTGTCGAATTATCCCATGTTACATCTGAATAATTCTCTCCATTAATAGATACATCGCCCATACCACTATCTACATCAATGTTATAATCATCTTGCGTTCCCGCTAATGTAAGATTGATATTTCCAATACCACCATCAATTTCATTTTTTCCAGTTAATGCACCGTTAATTGTTACATTACCAGTTCCACAATCTACTTTTGTATCATTTAAGAATGCATTGGATAAATCAATAGAACCCACTCCGCAGTCAATATCTGCTTCATCTGCTTTAATATTATTACCATTGATTGATCCAGTACCAGCATCAATATCTAATAATTGGGTGTTGATATTATCAAATTCAATAGAACCTGTGCCAGCATCGATACGAAATGTTTTGGCTTTAAAGTCACTTGGAACGGTTATGGTTACTTCTCCAGGCTTTCCAGGATTGGTTTCTCCTGTAATCCAAGAAAACCATCCTAATCCAAAACCATCGTATTCTAATTTTAAGGTATTTCCGGTAACAAAACTTTTATATTTTTCACTTACATTATTAAAATCTACATGAAATGTATCGCCTTCTACAACTTTAATATTATAAATATATCCATCAATATAGATACTTTCAACATCTTCATAGGACTGTGAGAAGTCCTTGGTTTCTTCTGTTTCAATTCCAGATAATGCTTGAATTAAAGCAGATGCAGCTCCACCTATAGCAGCTATAATTGTAAAAGCTAAGAAGGCGGCAAAAGCAATAGCTAAATACTTGATTGTTTTTTGTGTTGCATTCATCGTATATCAACTCCTCCAAACATACAGGTTGCGTTAATGAAAATAGTTGGAGCATCCGTAATAAAAGGACCTCTGTGTTTGTTATCAACGCCACCAAAAATAGGAGTTGAAGTTACCTTTACATTAACATCATTAGGGATGTAAATATCAATTCCACCAAATACTGCACTACAATTAATCACGGCATCTTCTGTAATGATTGCATGATCAAGTCTTAAATCAATTCCACCAAATACTGCATTTAATGTTGCACCTTTGAACGGTTCATTATCAACATTCACTTTTTGTCCGCTAAAAGTTGCTGTATAATCAATGGATCCGCTGGCAACATTAGTAAAGTCAATGTGTTTATGCTTGTTAAAGATGTTGGATGTCATAATACTAATACCGATGATTACTAAGATAAGAGGGAAAATTAATTTTCCGACTACTTGCATATCGAATACATCTTGTTGTGCTAATAACAACAGAATACCGATGGTTAAACCGATAATGGAACCTGTGTTAGGTCCATTCTGAATAATAGAAATGGCACATGGTATGATTATGAACAATGTCCACCAGCCTGCAAAGAATAAGTTAAAGTCCCATGCGTTAAATGCATTACCTGCAAAACCAACGCCTAATACAATGAAGAATAATCCCCATAGTACATTTGATAATTTTGATCTCATTTTTTTAACCTCCTATTTACTACTTGTTTTAGATAGTAACCTTTTATTATTGGACTCATAATGCTGTTCCTTTTGATACTCTAATCTTACTATCATAGCACACTACATACAAGTTACATTTGTCATATAATTGATTTGGCAATTGTCATCATTTTTTTGATATGTGTCTTGACAAATGTTATTGTCTGGAATAGAATCAACCTATATAATTATGACGTGGAAAAGGAATAGTATATGCCATCCTTTCATTTAAGTATAAGTAATAGCTTATACGAACAGAGAGAGAACCAGTGGTGGAAGGTTCTTAATGAAACAGCATAGAACCTGCCTTGGAGTCCTGTATGAAAATGCAGCGTAAGTTCGGCGTTAACGGATTTAAGAACGAATGCCTTCTTGGCATTATGATCTAGAGGAGAACCAATGCTACTTTGTGCTTTGGTTAATTAGGGTGGTACCGCCGAAGTCTTTCGGTCCCTTTTGTGGACATAGGAGGGCTTATTTTTTTACCCTTCTACAGTTATCATTAAAATTTGTAATTAAAATGAAAAGGAGATTATTATGGCGAAAGAAAAGAAATTAGTTGAAGCAATTACCTCAATGGAAGAAGATTTTGCACAATGGTATACAGACGTTGTTAAGAAGGCAGAATTAATAGACTATTCAAGTGTAAGAGGTTGTATGATTTTACGACCAAACGGCTATGCAATATGGGAAAATATTCAGAAGCACTTAGATCAAAGATTTAAAGATACCGGCGTTGAAAATGTTTATATGCCTATGTTTATTCCAGAAAGTTTATTACAGAAAGAAAAAGATCATGTGGAAGGCTTTGCACCTGAAGTTGCTTGGGTAACCCATGGTGGATTAGAACCATTACAGGAAAGACTTTGCGTTAGACCAACCTCAGAGACATTATTCTGTGATCTGTATTCTAATATAGTACAGTCTTATCGTGATCTTCCAATGTTATACAATCAATGGTGTTCTGTAGTTCGTTGGGAAAAAACAACAAGACCTTTCCTTCGTTCTATGGAGTTCTTATGGCAAGAAGGCCATACTGCACATGCAACAGCGGAAGAAGCAGAAGAAAGAACCGTTCAAATGCTAAATGTGTATGCGGACTTCTGTGAAAATGTATTAGCAATCCCAATGATTAAAGGTCGTAAGACAGATAAAGAGAAATTCGCTGGTGCACATGCAACCTATACAATTGAAGCATTAATGCACGATGGGAAAGCACTTCAATCAGGAACTAGCCATAACTTTGGTGATGGATTTGCACATGCATTTGACATTCAATATACAGATAAAGAAAATAAATTACAATATGTTCACCAGACTTCTTGGGGTATGTCAACAAGAATTATCGGTGCTATTATCATGGTTCACGGTGATGATTCTGGTCTCGTATTACCTCCAAGAGTGGCACCTACACAAGTAATGATAATTCCAATTGCACAGCATAAAGAAGGTGTATTGGAAAAAGCAGCTGAATTAAAAGAAAGATTAAGCAACTTTAAAGTAAAAGTAGACGATTCAGACAAGAGCCCTGGTTGGAAATTCAGCGAACAAGAGATGCGCGGTATTCCAGTTCGTATTGAAATTGGACCAAAAGATATTGAAGCAAATCAAGCTGTAATTGTAAGAAGGGATATAAGAGAAAAAATAGTGGTATCCTTAGATGAGATCAATACAAAAGTTGGAGAAGTATTAGAGATCATGCAAAAGGAAATGCTTGAAAGAGCAAGAACCCATAGAGATACTCATACTTATACTGCAGCAAACTATGAAGAGTTTAAGAATACGGTTGCTGAAAAACCAGGCTTTGTTAAAGCAATGTGGTGTGGCGACTTAGACTGCGAATTAAAAATAAAAGAAGATACTGGTGCAACCTCACGTTGTATGCCATTTGAACAAGAAGAGATCACAGATACTTGTGTATGCTGTGGAAAACCCGCCAAAACCATGGTCTACTGGGGCAAAGCATACTGATCGCGCAGGCAACGAGCCGGTCACAAGTAGGAATTAACTTACAGCCGTGCTTGCACGAAGCTGTAAGTTAATTCCTACTTGTAGCGGGCGACTGCCCGCGTACTTCTAGAAGCATGCTTTCCGCTTCTAGAAGGGGACCGACTACCCTCAATAGAACCACGCTTTTCCACCACCGAACCCCATCCACCACCACCACCCCCCAAGGAGGACCACCCACTCATGACCATCAATATCCCAGAAAAAGTTGAATACATCATTCATACTCTTATGGAGCATGGATTTGAAGCATATGCAGTTGGCGGTTGTGTTAGAGACACCATCCTTGGCCGGAATCCAGAGGACTGGGACATCACAACGTCTGCAAAACCAGAGGAAGTTAAGAATCTATTTCGAAGAACCATAGATACCGGGATTCAACATGGTACGGTT
Source organism: Bacillota bacterium (assembly GCA_023420935.1). Taxonomy (GTDB): domain Bacteria; phylum Bacillota; class Clostridia; order Lachnospirales; family Lachnospiraceae; genus Mobilisporobacter. Next base: position 22,858 of record JAEZUR010000034.1, read on the forward strand.
ACCGTTATGCTAGATAAGGATGGATATGAAGTTACTACTTATCGAATTGATGGTGAGTATGAGGATAAAAGACATCCTAAGAATGTTGAATTCACAGTTAATCTGATCGAGGATTTAAAACGCAGAGATTTTACGATTAATGCCATGGCATATAATCATGTAAACGGGCTAGTGGATGAGTTCCAAGGATTAGAAGATATTGAGCGAAAAAGAATCTGCTGTGTTGGGGAAGCGAAGGATCGATTTGATGAAGATGCACTTCGAATGTTACGAGCTGTCAGATTTGCAGGACAACTGGGCTTTACTATTGAAGATGGTACAAGAGATGCCATCTTAAGTAGGGCAGAGAACCTGCGAAATATAAGTGCAGAAAGAATTCGTGTGGAACTGAATAAATTAATCATATCCAAGGGTTCCGAGCAAATTAGAGAAGCCTATATAACTGGTATGACAGATATAATATTACCTGAGTTTAATCTCATGATGCAAACCACACAAAACAACCCTCATCACTGCTATTCGGTAGGAGAACATACAATAAAAGCTCTTAGCATCTTAAATCAATTTGATAGCGACATCCAAGATGATAAGATTCATAGTATACTTTGTTGGAGTGTATTACTACATGATGTAGCAAAACCACTCTCTAAATCAGTAGATGATAAAGGGATTGATCATTTTTATGGACATGCGGAAAAGAGTTCGGATATGGTCAGAAAGATACTAAGGCGTTTAAAATTTGATAATTATACAATTGATATGGTACAAAGATTAGTCAAATGGCATGATTATAGATTTACTTTAAAACCTGCTTCCATTAGAAAAGCCACCAATCGAATTGGTGAAGATATCATGATGTTATTATTTGTTGTAAAGCGAGCAGATATATTAGCACAGAGCCTGTATCATAGAGACGAGAAACTAGAAGAGATTCGGAAAGCACAAGAACTTTTTACTGAAATTATTAAATCCAAACAGTGCCTTACCTTGAAATCATTAGCTGTAAATGGCCAGGATTTAATGATGGCAGGATTCCCTTCAGGGAAACAGTTGGGTGTAATATTAAACCAGTTACTTGAACTGGTTCTAGAAGATCCAGAACTAAATGAGAAAGAACAATTAATTCAACTTGCAAAAAAATTAAATAAAATTTGAAAAAGTAGTCACAAAATCATTTCGTTCACATACCCTATAAAGGTGGCGTGTAATAATAACATGTCTCTTTATGGGGTATTTTTCTATATTTTAAGGAAAAATTACCTTCGAAAGTAGCTCACAAATTGAACTAGAAAGTTTTAAGATGACCGAGACTATTTTTGCATAAGTAGCCCTTACTTTTTCCCTATACATTGACATTAAAATAAGGTTTTCATCATAAGATTAGTAAGAAACATCTGTGCAAAAAGGCTGCTATGCCAATTGGGGCGAGATGA
>JAEZUR010000049.1 GCA_023420935.1 Bacillota bacterium
CAGAAAACAGTACTTGATACACTTCGTGAAGAAGGCGAGGATATTGATCTTGATTATGTATTCTACGATGTACTTGGCGATGTTGTTTGCGGTGGTTTCGCAATGCCAATTCGTGAAGGAAAAGCACAGGAAATTTATATCGTTGCTTCTGGTGAAATGATGGCACTCTATGCTGCTAATAATATTGCAAAAGGTATTCAAAAATATGCAAATACTGGTGGTGTAAGACTTGGTGGAATTATCTGTAACTCAAGAAAAGTAGATGGAGAAGCAGAATTAGTGGAAGCATTTGCAAAAGAGTTGGGTTCTCAAATGATTCATTTTGTTCCAAGAGATAATATGGTTCAGAGAGCAGAAATTAATAAGAAAACAGTAATTGATTTTGATCCAGAAGCTCTTCAAGCAGATGAATATAGAGCATTAGCAAAGAAAATTGATGAAAATCAATTGTTTGTAATACCAAAACCTATGAAACAAGAAAGACTGGAAGAAATTCTTATGGAACATGGATTAATGGATATTTAATAATCATACAACAATTCGGAGGTGGAATTATGCTATTAGTGAGATCAATTATTAGACCAGAAAAAGTTGGAGTTGTGTTATCAGAACTATTATCAGCAGGATATCCAGCAGTTACTAAAATGGATGTTTATGGACGTGGTAAGCAAAAGGGTGTTAAGGTTGGCGAAGTGTTTTATGATGAAATTCCAAAAGAAATGCTTTTAATGGTAGTAGAAGATGTAGATAAAGATGATGTAGTGAAAATTATTATGAAATACGCAAGAACCGGAGAAAATGGTAATTTTGGTGATGGAAGAATATTTATAAGTCCAGTAGAAGAGGCATATACCATTAGTACTAAGAAAAAGGGACTATAGGAGGGCTGATTATGAAAGAAGTTATGGCAATTGTCAGACAAAATAAAGTCAATGCCACAAAAGAAGCATTGGCTACAGCAGGAATTCCGGCCTTTACCTGTAGGAAAGTATTAGGAAGAGGAAAGAAATTAATTGATATGACCTTATTACATTCTATCGTTGAATCCGGAGAAATTCCAGCATCACCAGTTGGAGAATATCTATCTGAAACGAATCGATTGATTTCCAAACGAGTTTTTACTCTAATGGTGGAAGATACAGATGTGGAAAAGGTAATAAACACGATTATGGATGTGAATTCTACTGGTAATCCAGGAGATGGAAAAATATTTGTATTACCTGTTTATGAAAATTATCGGGTACGTAACGGTGAGGCTACCATTGACGCATATTAAATACAGGAGGTGACGAACATGAGTGTAATGGAAAAAGTACTGGATCAGTACAGCTCAAGAGTATATAAAAATCGTAAAGAGCACATGGTTGATGTAAATAACAATGACACCAACAATCAGATTGCAGCAAATGTCCGTGCAATCCCAGGTATTATGACACATCGTGGATGTTGTTATGCTGGTTGTAAGGGCGTTGTGCTAGGACCGATTAAAGATGCAATACAGATTGTACATGGACCAATTGGATGTTCCTATTATGCATGGGGAACAAGAAGACATAAAGGTAGAAAAGAAGAAGGCCAGGATAATTATTTACAATATTGTTTATCCACAGATATGCAAGAACCGGATATCGTTTTCGGTGGTGAAAAAAAATTAAAAAAAGCAATTGAAGAGGCAATGGATTTATTTCATCCCTCAACTATTATGATTTGCTCCACTTGCCCAGTTGGTCTGATTGGAGACGATATTCATGCAGTAGCAAAATGGGCTGAAACAGAATTTGGTATTAAATGTCTTGCATTTAGTTGTGAAGGATATAAAGGTGTAAGCCAGTCAGCAGGTCACCATATTGCCAATAACCAGTTAATGAGATTTGTTATTGGTGAAGGTGATAGAGAAATAAAAAATAAATTTTCCGTTAACCTTCTTGGTGAATATAACATTGGTGGTGATGGATGGGAAACAGAACGTATCTTAAAACGTATTGGCTACGAAGTGGTATCTCAGTTTACTGGTGATAGTACCATAGATGATTTAAAGAATGCTCATTTAGCTAATTTAAGTTTAGTACAGTGTCATCGTTCTATTAACTATATTGCTGAAATGCTTGAGACAAAATATGGCGTTCAATGGATGAAGGTTAACTTTATCGGTGTTCAAGGGACAATCGATTCCCTTAGAAATATTGCAAAATATTTTGATGATCCAGAATTAACAGCTAGAACAGAAGCAGTCATTGCAGATGAAGTGGAACTAATTCAAGAAGATATAGAACACTACAAGACGAAGTTAAAAGGAAAAACAGCAGCTCTATATGTAGGTGGTTCAAGAGCACATCATTATCAGATCTTATTAAACGATTTGGGTGTAAGCACTGTATTAGCTGGTTATGAATTCGGACATCGAGATGAATATGAAGGAAGAGAAGTATTACCTTTTATTAAAGCAGATGCAGATAGTAAAAATATTGAAACAATTACGGTTCAACCAGATCCTGAAAAATATCATTTGTATTTATCAGAAGAACAAATTAATAAGCTAAAAGAAGAAAAACTTTTGGGTTATTATGGAGGTTTGGCAAAAGAAATGAAAGACGGAACCTTTATGGTTGATGATTTAAATCATTTTGAAACGGAAGAATTCTTAAAATTATTAAAACCTGACATCTTTTTCTCGGGTATTAAGGATAAATATGTAGCTCAGAAAAGCGGTGTTCTTTCTAGACAGTTACATTCTTACGATTATAGCGGCCCATATGCAGGATTCCGCGGAGCAGTAAATTTTGCCAGAGATATTACCATGGGTATCTATACTCCAGCTTGGAGTTATGTAAAGGCACCATGGAAAACTACTCCAATCTTAGAGGGTACATTAGGAGGTGAGGCATAATGTTAGATTATACGAAAAAAGAAGAATATGAAAGAAGTGCATTACGCGTTAATCCAGCGAAAACTTGTCAACCCGTAGGTGCTATGTATGCCGCACTCGGTGTTCATGAATGTTTACCACATAGTCATGGATCACAAGGTTGTTGTTCCTTTCACAGAATGTTTTTGACCAGACATTTTAAAGATCCAGCTATGGCATCTTCCAGTTCATTTACAGAAGGTTCTTCTGTATTTGGTGGTGGCAGTAACTTAAAAACGGCTGCAAAAAATATTTTTGATATTTATAATCCAAAAATTATTGCAGTTCATACGACTTGCCTTTCCGAAACAATTGGTGATGATTTAAATGCATTGATTCAAGATATTAATGTTCCAGAAGGTAAGTTTATGGTTCATACCAATACACCTAGTTATAAAGGTTCGCACGTTACTGGTTTTAGCAATATGGTAGCAAGCTTCATTAAATATTTATCTGTTTCTTCTGGTAAAAAGAATGGAAAAGTTGCGATTATTCCAGGTTTTGTGAATCCAGGTGATATGAGAGAAATGAAAAAAATAGCAGAAGCAATGGGTATCACATATACCATGCTTCCTGATACAAGTGGTGTAATGGATAGCCCAATGACTGGTAAATTCGAAATGTATCCAAAGGGTGGTACTACAGTAGAAGAGATTATTGAATTAGGAGATTCCGAGTTTACACTTGCAATTGGAAAGTCCGCTAGTGAATCCGGTGCTGATGCACTTGAGAAGAAGTGTAACGTGCCATATAAAACACTTACTATGCCAATTGGAATCGCTAAGACAGATGAATATATCATGGCATTGCAAGGGATTTCAAAACAAGAAGTTCCATATGAGTTAGAAGAAGAACGTGGTCAGTTAGTTGATATTCTAATTGACATTCACCCATACACTTATAATCAAAAAGTTGCAATCTTTGGTGATCCAGATACCGTACTTGGTCTTGCAGAATTTGTTCTCGAGATGGGAATGGTTCCAAAATATCTCCTTACAGGTACACCGGATTCCTCATTTGAAAAAGAAGCAGAAGTTTTATTTTCTAAGTTTGGAGTAGAGGACTGCAAAGCAAAAGCTTCTGGTGACTTATATGAATTGCATCAATGGATTAAAGCAGAGGGCGTTGATTTATTGATCGGTGGAACACATGGAAAACATATTGCAAGAGCAGAAGATATACCATTTGTTAGAGCTGGTTTCCCAATTATTGATCGCTATATCCATTCATATATGCCATTAGTAGGCTATAAAGGCGGTATGAGATTTGCGGAATTAGTTACCAATGCATTACTTGATAGACGTGATAGAGATTGCGAAGAAGAGGACTTTGAGATGGTTATGTAAGTTGTTTGGGGGGAGCGAATGATATACGTTGTTGAATTCACCATAAGGGGATACAATTACTTCGCTTCAACGCTACGCTTAACTTCCGCTACGTAAATGCATCCCCTTATGGTGAATCATTTACGTTGTGAATAGTTCGCTTGGGAAACAACTTAGTGGTTGTAGTATGAAAAACTTGGGTTACTTGGTGTTGTTATATAGATTATATCTGCAGGTATGGAGGTGTTGTATGGTGAATGCAAGCGTGTTAGAGGATCGTAAAGAATTTATTATTTCAAAGCAAGATGGTTGCGGTGGGAATGGGATGCGTTGTGATGCGGATAGTGTGTCCGGAGCAGTCAGCCAGCGAGCTTGTGTATACTGTGGAGCGCGAGTAGTGTTAAACCCCATAACTGATGCATTTCATATTGTTCATGGTCCCATTGGATGCGCTAGCTATACCTGGGATATTAGGGGCAGTCTATCCAGTGGAGATGATTTATATCGTAACAGTTTTTCTACGGATTTAAGAGAAACAGATGTTATATTTGGCGGTGAAAAAAAATTAACGGCTGCAATCGAAGAGATTGCAGTCAAGTATCACCCAAAATTAATCTTTGTTTATGCAACCTGTATTGTTGGAGTCATTGGAGATGATGTGAATGCAGTCTGTAAGGCAATGTCAGAAAAATATAAGATGCGTGTCATATCGGTAAAATCTCCTGGATTTTCTGGTAATAAATCAGTTGGTTATAAAATGGCATGCAATGCCCTAATGGAACTAATCAAAGGTCAGAACAGACCTAAAAGAAAAGGAATTAACATTCTTGGCGATTTTAACCTTGCAGGTGAAATGTGGATTCTTAGAAACTATTTAGATAAAATAGGGGTTTCGGTTGTTTCTACATTTACTGGTGATGCCAGTTATGATAATCTCCTTAAAGCACCGGAAGCTACATTAAACATAGTGCAATGTGCAGGCTCGAGTACGTATCTTGCCAATCGAATGGAAGAAGAGATGGGAATTCCATACATTAAGGTGAGTTTCTTTGGTATCGAGGATACCACTAGTTCCTTAATTCGTATTGCAGAAGCATTGCAAGACGAGGATGCAAGACAGAAAGCAATAGAATTTACGAGAAAAGAGACAGAAAAATTACACGATTTTCTAGCACAATATCGTAATAACATAGAGGGTAAGAAAGCTGCAATCTATGTTGGAGGTGGTTTCAAAGCAATCTCATTGATTCGTCAATTCCAATCATTGGGTATGGAAACCGTTGTTGTTGGGACACAGACAGGAAAAAAAGATGATTACGAAATGATATCAAGTCTAGTGAATAAAGATACCGTCATTTTAGATGACGCCAATCCAGCCGAACTTGAGAAATTCATGAAAGAAAAAGGTGCGGATATTTTGGTGGGTGGTGTAAAAGAAAGACCGTTAGCTTATAAACTTGGAATTGCATTTTGCGATCATAATCATGAGAGGAAACATCCTTTAAGTGGTTTTGAAGGAGTGATTAATTTTACCAAAGAAATTAATAGTAGCATGAATAATCCGGTTTGGAAGTATATGAGGTCTGAAAAGAGCAGCAATTAGCTTCGTGAAGCGAATCAGACAGAAGGGAGCAAGCATGAAAGGTACGCTAGTGAATTTAAACGTCAATCCTTGTAAGATGTGTATGCCAATGGGTGCAGTAACTGCACTATACGGAATTAATAAGTGTATGTCAATCCTTCATGGTTCCCAAGGATGTAGCACATATATCAGGCGTCATATGGCAACCCATTATAATGAACCTGTTGATATAGCTTCTTCTTCTCTGACAGAAGAAGGTACCGTTTATGGCGGCGAACAGAATCTTCTTCAGGGATTAAAGAATCTAATCCAACTATATGAACCAGAGGTAATTGGCGTCGAAACAACCTGTTTGGCAGAGACTATAGGAGAAGATATTGAGAGAATGATTGAACATTTTTATAAAGAGTATCCAGAATATAATCATATCAAAATCATTCCAATACCTTCTGCTGGGTATGCTGGAACACAATTCGAAGGCTATATGAAAGCATTATATCAGGTTGTAAAACATGTGGAGATGATAGCTGATTCCAACCATAAAATAAATATTGTAACCAGTCAACTATCACCAGCTGATACAAGATATTTAAAAGACTTGCTTGATAGTTTCAATATGGATTATATCTTACTTCCAGATTTATCAGAAACACTGGATGGAGTACATAAAGATAATTATGATAGATTACCTTCTGGAGGAACCAGCATTGCAGATATTAGTAAAATGGCTGGTGCAAAGCATACCATTGAATTATCAGCTTTTACAGAAGAGAATCCATCCGTAGCGGAGTATCTATGGGAAACTTATCAAGTTCCATTCACCAAATGTAACCTACCAGTGAGTTTAAGGGATAATGATAGATTAATCGATGTGCTGCAAGAGGTGTCTGGTAAACAAGTACCAGAGAGGATTCTCAAACAGCGAGGACGATATCTGGATGCTATGATTGATGCACATAAATATAATGGAGAAGCAAGGGCTGCTATTTATGGTGAGCCTGATTTTGTTTATAGTACAGTACGTTTATGTGTTGAAAATGGTGTCATGCCAATGATTGTTGCAACTGGCTCTAAGTGCAGTGGGTTAAATGATATGTTAAGAGAAGAGATTCAAGAAGTTGCAGACGCCTATTTTATAGAAGAATTTCATATTCTGGATGATGTAGATTTTCAAACTATAGAAGAGCTTGCTAGGAAGTTAGAGATTAATATATTAATTGGTAATTCTGATGGAAGAAGAATTGCTGAAAAGTTGGAAATTGGGTTAGTAAGAAGATCCTTTCCTGTCCATGACCGAGTTGGGGGCCAGAGGCTTCGAACCATTGGATATGAAGGAGCACTAACTTATCTAGATGATATAGCAAATGTAATCGTATCCAGAAAAGAAACCAGTTTTCGTGAAGAATTGTACCAGAAGTATTATAAAGGGGGCGAATCAAATATGGAACCAACTAAAACAATCGAGGAAAAGACGAAAACCCATCCATGCTATAACTGTGGAGCGCACGATTATGCCAGAATGCATTTACCTATTGCACCGAAATGTAATATTAGTTGCAATTATTGTGTACGAAAATATGATTGCCCAAATGAAAGTAGACCTGGTGTAACCACGAATATCTTAACACCAATGGAAGCATTTGAAAAGTTTAAGGAAGTAAAAGAAAAAGTTCCAAATCTATCAGTGATTGGAATTGCAGGTCCTGGGGATGCCTTGGCAAACTTTGATGCCACAAAGGAAACGTTACGGCTGATTCGAGAAGAAGATCCTGACATTACATTTTGTTTATCTACCAATGGATTAATGCTTCCTCAATATGCCAACGAGTTAATTGAATTAGGAGTATCTCATGTAACTGTTACCATGAATGCCATTGATCCTAAAATAGGAGGGCAAATCTATAAGTATGTTGATTATATGGGAGTACGGTATTATGGAGAAACTGCAGCCACTATTTTATTAAGTAATCAGATGGCAGGAATCAAAATGCTTACATCAAAAGGTATTATTTGTAAGGTAAATATAGTCATGTTAAAGGAAATCAATGAATATCATATTCCTGAAGTGGTGCAGAAGGTGAAGGAATTAGGTGGAACCATAACGAATATTATGCAACTAATTCCGGTAAAGGGTAGCGTGTTTGAAAATCTCCCGTTGGTTAGTAACAAAGAAATAACGAAAATGCGCTTACAGTGCGGAGAAACAATGCAGCAGATGTACCACTGTAAACAGTGTCGAGCCGATGCAATCGGAACCTTAGGAAATGACGTATCCATTGAGTTTAATGCCTGTCATAAAGAAAAGAAAGAAGAAGTAATATCAGAAGCTAAGACTTCAAAGATTCAAGTTGCTGTGGCAACCAAGAGTGGAATGATTGTAGATCAACATTTCGGTCAGGTGTCTGAGTTATATGTATATGAATATTCAGAAGGCAATGCAGTATTTAAAGAAAAGAGATCAATTAATAAATATTGTAATGGTGCAGAGGATTGTGATGATAATGAGGATAAAATAGCAAGGATTATCAATACCATATCTGACTGTGATGCAGTAATTGCCATGAGAATAGGCGAATCGCCTAAAATGAAATTAAGCCAAAAAGGCATTCGTGTGTTCACAACCTATGACAAAATTGAAGATTCAGTGAAAAAAGCAGCAGAAGAATTGTCTGCAGTATAAAGAGAGGAGAATGTGAAATGGTTAGTCCAAAATATCATATTTTTGTATGCACAAGTTGTAGAATCAATGGTCAGCAAAAAGGCTATTGCTATTCAAAAGATTCGGTTGATATTATTCAACGTTTTATGGAGGAAATTGATGATAGAGATTTGTCTAGTGAAGTAATGGTTACCAATACTGGTTGTTTTGGCATCTGTGATAAGGGGCCTATTGTTGTAGTATATCCAGAAGGTGTATGGTATGGAAATGTTACAGAGGACGATGTGGAAAAAATAGTAGAACAACATATTGAAGGTGGAACGATAGTGAAAGAACTTCAAATTTAAACATGATCAGGGATAATTTATGTAGTTAGTCATTGATTGATGAAAGGGGGAGACGATTTATGATTCGCATTATAGATAATACATTAAGTGGTCTAAATGAGTTACCTACCAAGGAGGAATTACATGCCTTTTGTCAATTACTATTTGTCATTGGGGTAGATATGGTAGAGGTATCTATTCCAGTATATAAAAAGATGGAGTGCCTGCCATGGCAAAATAAATGTATTCTAGCCATTGATTATGTGGAGCAAATGGATCAGTATCCCGGTTTTTATCGCTATGTTTGTCGCCATGAAGAACGAGTAGATCATGTTATGAATGAGCTACAGCTAAATGATATGAGAGAAATAGTAAAACTTAGGGCACTGGATTATTGCAGTGAATTACGCATTGTTGGATTAGACGATATGCTCTGTAAACCCTATGAGAAGATTATGGGTGAGATAAAACGAACACTAGCCAAAAGTAAAATAAATTTCTGCCCGGAAAATACGTTTGGTTGTGCTAGTGCCCTAGCAGTACAATGGATATTAAATGGTGGTTATGATATTACAACTAGTTTTGCAGGGTTTTGTAACAATGCAGCAACAGAGGAAGTATTAATGGCTTTACGACTGTCAATCAGACACAAACCGAATAAGGATTTAACCGTATTGCCTCAAGTAACACAATTATTTGAGCAAATAAGTAATCGGAAGATAGGAAATAAAAAGCCCATAATTGGAAAAGGCATCTTTAAAGTAGAAGCTGGCATCCATGCGGATGGTATCATAAAGAATCCTGCAACGTATGAGGCATATGATCCAAAATCGGTTGGTGGTCAAACAGAAGTTGTGATTGGTAAACACTCAGGATTAAAAGCCATCAAATATAAACTTATAGAACTAAATATGCCATTACCATCGGACCTAGTGTTGGAGGAAATATTACATCATGTAAAAGTGATTTGCCATGAGACGAAAACAAGTCTAGCGGATGAAGAGTTTAAAATTCTAGCCTTTGAGGTGATTGCCTATGAAAGAGAACAAATATATTGTTGATACAACCTTACGTGATGGGGAACAAAGCCCTGGAATCGTCCTTGGTTCAGAGGAAAAAGTAATGATAGCCAAATTATTAGATGAGCTTGGTGTCTATGAGATCGAGGCGGGTGTACCTTGTTTAGGGGAATTGGAAGAAGAGGCAATTAGGCGAATTATAGAGTTAAAGAGAACCGCTAAAGTATCTGTTTGGAGTAGAATGAACCTAGAGGATGTGAAACAATCCATATGTTGTAAGCCTGATATTTTACACATTGGAACGCCTGTCTCCTATATACAAATATATAGTAAGTTAAAGAAGAATAAAGTTTGGGTGCAAAAAAACATATTAGAATGTGTTGAAATTGCAAGAAAGCAAGATGTTGAAATTACAGTCGGATTAGAGGATGCGTCAAGATCCGATATTGGCTTTATCTTAAGTTTGGTTAAGGAATTAAGTAAAGAAGGAGTTAGCACAATTCGATTAGCCGATACGGTTGGAATATTAACCCCCGGAAGAACAAAAGAACTCGTGGAGACAATAAAGGCTCATTCGGATATTAAAATTGAAATGCATGTTCATAATGATTTGGGAATGGCAGTAGCTAATTCCATGATAGGTGCAAAAGCAGGTGCAGATTATATTGATTGCACCTTATTTGGCATTGGAGAGAGAACTGGTAATTGTAATTTTTATAGTTTCGTTCATGCTTGCGAAGAAATTTTTCAGTTTGCAATGACTAAAAAGCAGATTAAGAAAGTAGAAGAATTAACATACCAGGTATTGAAAGGAGCAATGTAACATGGGACAAATCGCAGTGATTTTAAACCAGATGGAAGAGGTTGATTCTTTTGTAAATGGGAATAAAATAGTAGTTTACCAACTGGATCATACAAAATGGAATAAAGGCAAAGAGATTGCAATTGATCTACTGGATGAGAATCATATGGAATCCATGCATTATTTACGAAGATCCATAAAAGATTTGATTGAAGAGTTACAAGATTGCAATATATTGGTTGGAACTATAATTACAGGAATACCTTATATGTTATTTGATCATGCTGGATTTATGTTGTGTGAGACAGAACATTTAACAGAAGAATTACTTCATATAATATGGAAAGATTATGAAATTGCAAAGGGCGATAAGGATGAAAACGAGAAAAATCAGATAAAAGAGAATTACCCCAGTGTACCCTTTGAGACCCAGTGCGGTGTTTATGAGCTTGATATGTGTAGACTTAAAACATCACACCCAGAGGTTACATCAAAGATGGCACTGATACCTTTTTTGAAGAAAGGACGATTTGATAGATTAGATATTTACTGTGACCATGTTATGCCATGGCTTGAGAGAGAACTAGAAATGTGGGGTATGAGTTATCAGAGTAAGAGGATGGAAAAATCCGGTTATAAAATTGAAATCAAGCATATTTCTACTTAAAGTAAAAAAAATTATGATGTCTTTTCATGACTTTTTTTGTTTTCTCACATTCTAATTATGTTAAGTGAATCCAATGATTTAATAAATAATACAATGTAAAACTATAAAATCACTTTAAATTATTAAAATATGGATCATTTAGAGATGTTATATTGTCAGTTAATTAAGTTATTGAATCTGCTAATGTATATATATTATTAGGTTAAAATGCAAATTGAATTAAAATTTATTTAAAATAGGGGTATTGACATTAATAAAAAAAAGTGTTACCTTATCAGGGTAATCAAAGGCGGTTTATATTTGCTTCATGCGAGCAAATATAGATGGCCTTTTTTCGTTAATTAGTTTTTAAATGTCTCGAGGCCATAAAAAAACTTATGAATCTTAACAAAGGAAGGTGTACACTATGAGTATTAATTCAGGAGATTGTGCTTTTATAATAATTTGTTCAGCATTAGTATTATTTATGACGCCAGGTTTGGCATTTTTCTATTCGGGTATGGTTCGTAGAAAGAACGCGCTTAATACGCTTTTATCTTGTTTCTTTATCTGCGGATTGGCATCCCTTATGTGGGTTGTAGTTGGTTATTCCTTATCATTTGGAACCAATCATGGAGGAGTTATCGGAGGATTTAATCATTTATTCCTAAATGGAGTGGATGGCATCAATGAAGCATATTCTGCTACGATACCAGAAAATTTATTTGCAGCATTTCAAATGATGTTTGCCATAATAACACCTGCACTTATTTGTGGATCACTAGTTGGTAGAATGAAATTTTCAAAATTAGTAGTTTTCATCGCTATTTGGTCTTTGGTAGTTTATTATCCACTTGCTCATATGGTATGGGGCGATGGCGGTTTCTTAAAAACTATGGGCGCAATTGATTTTGCTGGTGGTAATGTTGTACATATCAGTTCTGGTGTAACAGGTTTAGTAGCTTGTATACTCCTTGGTAAGAGAAGAGAATATGGTTTGACCTCTTATAAACCACATAATATACCTTTTGTCGTACTTGGAGCAGGAATTCTTTGGTTTGGATGGTTTGGATTCAATGCAGGAAGTGCGTTAGCAGCAGATGGAATTGCAGTACATGCATTTTTGACTACCAATACTTCTGCAGCGACTGCATTATTATCATGGATGTTAGTGGAAAAGTTAAAACATGGTAAACCTACTACATTAGGTGCGGCAACAGGCGCAGTGGTTGGTTTGGTAGCAATTACACCAGGAGCAGGATATGTTCCAATCTGGGCATCCGTTATTATTGGAGCTTTGGTAAGCCCACTTTGTTATTTCTTTATGTCTACCGTTAAGAGTAAATTTAAATATGATGATGCATTAGATGCATTTGGATGCCATGGTATTGGTGGTGTCTGGGGTGGTATTGCAACAGGTATTTTTGCAAGTCAGAACGTAAATTCTTTAATCCCTGGAAATGGTTTGATCTATGGTGAGACGAAGTTATTCTTTGCACAGGTAATTAGTATTCTAATTACAATTGTAATAGCAGCAGTTGCAACATTTGTTATAATTTCCGTATTAAAGGCATTTGGCGGAATTCGTGTTACAACAGATGCAGAAGCACAAGGTCTTGATGTTGCAGAGCATAGTGAGTCAGCATATCCTGCATTTACAGGCTTAGATTAAAGAAGGAGGAATGAACTTATGAAGAAAATAGAAGCAATTGTCCGCCCAGAACAACTGGAAGTATTAAAGAGAGCTTTACAAGCAGCAAAAATAAATGGAATCACAATTAATCAAGTATTTGGTTGTGGTAATACACATGGTTGGACGGAATACCATCGTGGTGCAGAAGTAATAATGAATACATTACCAAAAGTAGAATTTAAAATTGTTGTAGCAGATGAAAGGTTAGAAGAAATCATACAATTAATCATTAAAACTACACAAACTGGAGAAATTGGTGATGGTAAAATATTTGTAACTGAGGTTTTAGATTGTATTCGAATTCGTTCAGGGGAACGAGGAAATATCGCAATTTAGTAAAACTTTATAATAGGAAGAGGCTGATGTAAAATAGTACCTAGATAAGGCTATTTTACATCAGCCCCTTTTGGTTTGTGCGAATATGGAATTGTTGACAGTTATTATGGAGTGTAGTAGTATTTATTCAAATACCAAATATGGAGGCAAAACTATGAAACTAACGTTTTTGGGTGCAACACATGAAGTGACTGGAAGTTGTTTTTTGCTAGAGGCTTGTGGAAAGAACATTTTAATCGATTGTGGTATGGAACAAGGATCTGACGATTTCGTAAACCAGGAATTAAAGATTCCTGCTGGAGATATTGATGCAGTCTTTTTGACACATGCTCATATTGACCATTCGGGTAAATTGCCTTTACTTTTTGCCAGAGGGTTTACTGGAGGAATCCATGCTACCGGTGCAACCTGTTCCTTGTGTGATATCATGCTTCGTGACTGTGCACATATTCAGATGTTTGAAGCGGAATGGCATAATAGAAAAGCAAAAAGATCTGGTGGGAAAGAATTTGTTCCTCTTTATGATATGGAAGACGCATTTGGTACAATAAAGCTTTTTGTACCTCACGAGTATCAAGTTCGTGAAACATTATTTGATGGAATCGAGATTCGTTTTGTTGATGTTGGTCATTTATTAGGATCTGCAAGTATTGAAATTTGGATTACGGAAGAAGGAGTTACTAAGAAAATCGTATTTTCAGGTGATATAGGTAATCTAAATCAGCCAATTATACAGGATCCTCAATATATCTCAGAAGCAGATTATGTTGTTATGGAATCCACTTATGGTGATAGAAGCCATGGACCACGTCCAGAATATATAAAAGAATTAACAGAAATAATACAGACTACGTTTGATCGTGGAGGTTCTATTATTATTCCTTCCTTTGCTGTGGGTAGAACGCAAGAACTTCTTTATTTTATTCGTAAGATAAAAGAAGAAAGATTGGTGAAGAACCATGACAATTTCAAAGTTTATGTGGATAGTCCGTTAGCATGCGATGCTACCGGAATCTTTAATAAGTATACGAAGGGATATTACGACCCAGAAGCTATGGAGTTGATAAAAAAAGGAATTAACCCATTAACATTTCCTGGCTTAATTACATCTGTAACACCAGATGAATCTAAGGCTATTAATTTTGATGATGATTGTAAAATAATTATATCTGCCAGTGGAATGTGTGAGGCTGGAAGAATTAGACATCATCTGAAACATAATTTATGGAGTGAAAAGAATACAATTTTATTTGTTGGATATCAAGCGGTTGGTACCTTAGGTAGAGCAATTGCGGATGGTGCTAGTGAAGTGAAATTATTCGGTGAAGAGATTCAAATCCATGCAAAGATTCATAAATTAGCTGGTATCAGTGGACATGCAGATAATGAAGGATTACTTTATTGGGTAAAACAATTTAAGGATAAACCTCAAAAAGTATTTGTTGTGCACGGAGAAAGTCAGGTTACGGAAATCTTTAAAGAAAGACTGATCAATGAATTGGGTCTTGATGCGGAGGCACCATATAGTGGAGCGGTATATGACCTTGCAGAAAATATATGCATAGAGGAAGTCGCTCCAATTCCTGTTATTCATGAAGGTGTGGCACCTAAAAAAGTTGGCACTACTGTATACGATCGTTTGGTTCGAGCAGGAGAACGCTTAATGGGTGTAATTAGACATAATGAAGGTGGCACCAATAAAGATTTAGCCAAATTTACGAGCCAAATTGAGGCATTATGCGATAAATGGGATCGTTAAATAAACTATGCACCACTTTGTTTAAATCACATATGATGTAAGAAGTCCATTGAGTGGGAGCATTTTTGTGAACAAACATTTTGATATAGCAATAATAGGTGGAGATAAGCGACAGGTTTATTTGGCGGATCATCTAAAAAAGAGTGGATATGAAGTTGTTACAGTAGGGTTACCTAATCTGGGTTCACACAACTCATTCATACAAATGGATTCAATGAAAGAGGCAATGGAATCTAGTAAGTATATTTTGGCACCTGTTCCTATGACAAGAGGAAAGAATTGCATTACAGCTATGGATGTGGATACGAAATTGCAGATTGATGAATTTTGTGATTATTTACAACCGGAGCATTTCTTAATGGGCGGTAATATAACTTCGGATGTGAAACAATATTGCACCCAGAGACAAATAGAATATTATGATTTCATGGAAGATTCCGATATTGCATATCGCAATGCCATTGCAACGGCAGAAGGTACCATAGCTGAAGCAATCATCCGCAGCACGGGCAATTTATATCAATGTAATGGTTTAGTATTAGGTTATGGAAGGTGCGCAAAGGTATTAGCTATGAAATTAAAAGCCTTAGATATGAAGGTAACGATTGGAGCAAGGAAACAAAAAGATCGTACCGAGGCTGAAGTTTTTGGCTATCAGAGCATAAGTTTGATTGAATTAAAAGAAAATATTCAGAAATATGAATATATTTTTAATACCATCCCGGATCTTATTCTTGACAAAGAAATATTATATCATGTTTCAGAGGATACTGTAATCATTGATATTGCTTCGGCACCAGGAGGAATAGATTATGAAGCGGCAACTTTACTTCGTCTAAATGCACATTTATATCTGGGTATACCTGGAAAAGTAGCACCAAAAGCATCGGCTAAAATTTTAGCAGATGCTGTCATGTTGATTGTGAAGGAAAGAAGTGATTAAAATGACCCTTGCAGGAAAAAATATAGGAATTGCTATTACCGGTTCATTTTGCACTTATGATAAATTAAAAACTGAAATTGAGAAATTAGTAGCTGAGGGAGCTAATGTGTATCCTATATTTTCTTATCATGCACAGTCAATAGACTGTAGATTTGGTAAAGCAGAAGAATTCATGAAGACCATAGGTACGCTAACAGGGCATGAACCTATTACAACCATTGATGGAGCGGAACCAATCGGGCCTAAAAACATGCTGGATATTATGTTAGTAGCTCCTTGCACTGGTAACACATTAGCAAAATTAAATTGCGCAGTAACGGATACGCCAGTACTCATGGCTGCAAAAGCACATATTCGAAATAACAAACCTTTAGTAATTGCAGTATCAACCAATGATGCGCTCGGTATGAGTTTTAAAAATATCGGTCAATTATTTAATATTAAAAATTATTATTTTGTCCCCTTCGGACAGGATCATTTCGAAACAAAACCGAATTCCATGGTTGCTCAAATGGATTTAATTATACCAACACTGCAGTTGGCATTGGAGGGAAAACAAATTCAACCAGTAATTTGTGAACCAATTGTATAATGTTATATAGAAAAAGAAGAGGTTCTGTCGCATTAATGCGATAGAACCTCTTCTTTTTGAAGTATTAGATGATGCATATTGGAGTTATACATTAAATTTAAATCACATCAGTTAAAACTAAAATTACAAACAGAAGCATTGATACCGAGAAAAATAATCGTATTAGAATATCTACCTTTTTGCTTAAACGTTTCTGAAAAACTAGAGATAATAACAATGCAATGGGTGGAATAAAAAATAATAAATGTATAATTTGATTCATTTCTAAATCCTCTCCTTCAAGTATCATTATGAATCTTGCTATTTTAAATTAGCAGGTAAGTATGTCAATATTTGTATTATACATCATATATTTACATATGAAAACCTTATATTAAAATTCATATTCTATCATAAAGTCATAATTTTACTCTATATGAACTGAGACATTGCATTGTTAATTTTCAATGTATTTAGTTTAAGATAGATCCAGCTGTATCTTATAATGATCCAACCAGAAGTTAATCTGTAGAAGATAAGCATACATTTGTGGAGCTGCCATTAACTGCCCAAACCATGGTCTTCCATAATCAGAGGTGGTGTTCATCATAGACTCTAAGGCTTCTTTATTGATAAGCTGATGTATTGGCGCATTTTTATCTGCTAATATCTGCGTCAAGTGCTGCTTTAACAAGGATTCGTACTTTGGGTCATAAGTTTTTGGATATGGACATTTTTTGCGTCGAATTACTTGTTCAGGTAATAACCCTTCAGAAGCATCTTTTAGCAAACCTTTTACTTCTTGGTTATGATATTTAAAGTCCCATGGGACATTGTATAAATATTGTACTAATCTATGATCCGCAAACGGAACACGCACTTCTAACCCACTTGCCATTGTCATACGGTCTTTTCGATCTAATAAAGTGGTCATAAACCAGGACGTATTCAGATAGCTAATTTCTCGTTGTCTGGCAGCTATTTTGGATTCACCATCCAGTTTTGGAACTCGCTTAATGGTAGCTTCATATTGATAATTTACATACTCTTCTAGAGGAAGCTTTTCTAATAGATTTGGTGAGAGTATTTCTTTACGAAAATCCAGGTTTTTCGACCAAGGAAAGGCATTGGTATCATAGGCATCTTGATCACGAAACCATGGATATCCTCCGAATATTTCATCTGCACATTCTCCCGATAGACATACGGTATGATGTTTTTTAATGCCGCGACTGAAATATAGTAAAGAGGAATCTACGTCTGCCATGCCGGGAAGGTCTTTCGCTAGTACAGCATCGAAGAGACAGTCAAATAAAGAAGTGCTATCGCATTGAAGATAAGTATGATTGGTATCAAGTGCATCCACCATAATGTCAACAAAGGGACGATCCTCTGAAGGTTGGAATGAAGATGCTTTAAAATATTGGTTGTTATTTTGGTAATCAAAAGAATAAGTATCAAGAACAAGACCACGCTCTTTTAATGTTTTAGCAGCAACTGCAGATACTAAGCTAGAATCTAATCCACCTGATAGTAAAGTACATAAAGGAACGTCAGAAATTAACTGTCGCTTGATAGAGTCTTGTAATAGAACACGAGTCGTCTCTACTGTTTGCTTGTAGGAATCCTTATGTTCTCTTGTGGTAAATGTCCAATAAGGATAAATCTTTGTATCATCCGCTGTTAGTAGAGCGGCGTAACCTGGCATAATTTCATGAATACCTTTGAATACTCCATTGCCAGGACTTCTGGCAGGACCCAGTCCAAATATTTCACAGAGGCCATCCTTATTAAGAATTGGTTCTACACCTGGATACTGAAAGAGGGATTTTATTTCTGATGCAAATAAAAAGCAAGATTGATAAATAGTATAAAAAAGCGGTTTTACTCCAAAACGATCTCGACAGAGAAAACAGCTTTCATTCCTTGCATCCCAAACAGCAAAGCTGAAAATTCCATTTAGGAAATTAGTACAGTTTGATCCATATTCCATATAAGCTACAAGAAGAACTTCAGTATCTGAGGTAGTGTCAAATTCATAGCCTTTTTTAATAAGATCATCTTTGATTTCAGCTGTGTTATATAATTCTCCATTATAAACAATACAGTAATCATGCCCATCTCTAGTTTTTCTCATTGGCTGTGCGCCACCTTCTGGATCAATGACAGCTAATCTACAATGTGAGAAAGCAACATGTTTTCCAACATAACTACCAAAATCATTAGGGCCACGATGTGTAAGCATTCTGCCCATTTGCTCCACTATATTTTTGTTTTTATCCATTTCGTCACATAATTTGTTACCAAAATTACAGTAACCTGCTATTCCACACAAAAAATCACCTTCTAATAAATCTTTTAATAATATATGGGAGGGGATTTATTTTTGTGAATACTTGATTGGTTAGGCGATAGGTTGTGGTCATGAATATGGTTGGATATAGATTCATTTGGCCGCCTTACCCTCCTAGGCATATTCGCTTTCGAGCCTCAAAGCGTGGTGAAAATGCCGATTAAGCAGGAGTCATTTTCACCTGAGTCTCGAGACGAATCACAAGAAATAATAAAAAGTAAGTCAAAGAGTAAATCAAAGATTAAATAAGATAAGTTATAAAGGATTTATAATTTTTCTTTGCCTTTGTGTATTGACTTTATGGTAAAATGTAGTATAATTAACATATGAACAATGGTTCATATGAAAGGATGTGAATATATGAGTGAATTAGAAATCGATCGTTGTGAGTATATGTGTGCTCATGAGGATATTATTAAAACGGTGAATGAACGTATGCCGGAGGAAGAGATTTTATATGACTTGGCTGAGCTTTATAAGGTGTTTGGTGATTCTACTAGGATTAAGATCCTATATGTTTTGTTAGAAGCAGAAATGTGTGTTTGTGATATTGCACAGTTACTGAATATGAGTCAATCTGCTATATCTCATCAACTTCGTGTATTAAAGCAGTCGAAATTAGTTAAGTACAGAAGAGATGGGAAAACAGTTTTTTATTCCCTAGCTGATACTCATGTAAGAACTATAATTAATCAAGGTATGGATCATGTTGCAGAATAGAATTGAATGGAGGATTTAATATGAAAAAAGTATTTAAACTGGAAGAGTTAGATTGTGCTAATTGTGGAGCTAAAATGGAGCATGCTATTAGTAAGATGAAAGGGGTAAATTCTGTGTCAGTTAGTTTTATGACTCAGAAGTTAACCATAGATGCAGATGACGATAGCTTTGAAGCTATTATGGATGATGCAGTTAAAATCTGCAAAAAAATAGAACCTGATTGTAGAATAGTGCGATAAGGCAGGTTTAGAAAGGGTGACTTAATATGACAAAAAGACAAAAGAAGACACTTTATCGTATTCTAGCAGGAGCACTTGTTCTTATTGCAGCACTACTGGCTCCTCTTGATGGATATTATCGATTGATTTTATTTTTACCTGCTTATTTTATTATTGGTGGGGATGTTTTGTTAGAAGCATTTAAGAATATTTTACGGGGGCAGGCCTTTGATGAAAATTTCTTAATGTCTATTGCTACAGTGGGGGCGTTTGCTGTTGGCGAATATCCAGAAGGTGTAGCAGTAATGCTATTCTACCAGATTGGTGAACTGTTCCAGAATTATGCTGTAAACCGTTCTAGAAAATCTATTGCATCGCTTATGGATATTCGTCCTGATTATGCTAATGTGGAAAAGGACGGAGAGTTACTTCGTGTGTCGCCAGAAGAAGTTGTGATTGGTGATTTGATTGTTGTAAAGCCTGGCGAGAAAATACCTCTAGATGGTGTCGTAATTGAAGGTAACTCTTTAGTAGATACAGCAGCTTTAACTGGTGAATCTGTACCAAGAGAATTAACGATTGATGATACAGCATTAAGTGGTTGTATTAACCAATCTAGTGTACTACGGATAAGAGTTACAAAAGAATTTGGAGAGTCTACAGTTGCCAAAATCTTAGAGTTAGTGGAAACAGCAAGCAGTAAAAAGGCAAAGACTGAGAATTTTATTACAAGATTCGCCCGATATTATACACCAGTTGTTGTATTTTCTGCGCTTGCATTAGCGATCATACCGCCATTATTGATACCAGGGGAACAATTTAGTGAATGGCTACAAAGGGCATTAATATTCTTAGTAATATCTTGTCCATGTGCTCTTGTTATTTCTGTACCACTAGGATTTTTTGGCGGAATCGGTGGGGCTTCCAAATGTGGTATTTTAGTAAAAGGAAGCAATTACTTAGAGGCGTTAGCCGATACTAAAATAGTTGTATTTGATAAAACAGGTACATTGACAGAAGGAACATTTAAAGTTACAGAAATTCATCCAATTGAAATGAAGAAGGAAGAATTGTTAGAAATAGCGGCACTTTCGGAATGCTACTCCGATCACCCAATCTCTCAATCATTAAAGAAAGAGTATGGAAAAGCAATTGATAACCAAAGAATCACAGATATCGAAGAGATATCAGGGCATGGTGTAAAAGCTTATGTAGACAATCAATTAGTTTATGTGGGTAATGATAAATTAATGAAAGAATTTGGGGTGACATATAAAGAATATAGTAGTCTTGGTACTCTAGTGCATGTTGCTGTAAATAATATTTATGCAGGATATATTGTAATATCAGACGAACCAAAAGCTGGTTCAAAAAAGGCTATTAGTACATTAAAGGAGAATTATCACTGCCGAGTTGCAATGTTAACCGGAGACCGTAAAGAGGCAGGGGAACATGTCGCTCTACAACTTGGGATCGATGAAGTCCATGCAGAGCTACTTCCTGTAGATAAATTAAAATGGGTAGAACAACTAATAAATGAGAAACCAGATAAAGCTAAGCTAGTATTTGTTGGAGATGGAATCAATGACACTCCGGTATTATCCAGAGCCGATATTGGAATTGCCATGGGAGGACTGGGCTCCGATGCTGCAATTGAAGCGGCCGATATTGTTATTATGGATGATAAGCCAGAAAAGATACCATTAGCCATTGATATTGCTAGAAAAGTACTTCGTATTGTAAAGCAAAATATTGTTTTTGCACTTGGAATTAAAGCTATTTTTCTTATCATGGGAGCGTTTGGTGTTGCAAACATGTGGGAAGCAGTTTTTGCCGATGTTGGGGTTTCTGTGCTTGCAATACTAAACTCGTTTCGAGCTCTAAATGTGTCTGAAAAGTAAATATTATAGTAAAAACATACCAACTTATAAAAAGATTATGCACAGAATTATACAGAATGTATAGATGGAAATAAAAGGATTTATTGGAATATAACCAAATTGTTGTAAAAGATAAAAAAATATTGTATTTCCTTGTCTAATATTGTAATATTATAGTACAAACGGTTTATCTCAATAGGGAGGATAAGACAATGAAATTCAATAATTTAAAAGTTAGAACAAAAGTTATATTACTTGCTACTTTATTATTACTATTTACAGTAACAATCTCAGTTATTTCCATGGTGAATGAATCTGCTAGTAATAAAAAGAATCTACAATTACTGGAGGAAAGCATTCGTACAGATTATGATAACAATATTAAGAATCAGGTAGAGAATGTAATTTCTTTATTAAACGGAATCTATGCAAAATATGAAGCTGGTGAATATACTTTAGAAGAGTCTAAAGTAGTTGCGGCTGACTTAGTAAGGGGATTATCTTACGGGGAAGGTGGTTATTTCTGGGTTGATACTTATGCAGGTGATAACGTTGTATTATTAGGGAAAGATACGGAAGGAACCAATCGTTTGGAAACAAAAGATGTGAACGGTTTTCCAATGATTAAAGAAATAATTAAAGCTGGTCAACAAAAAGGTGGTGGCTTTACCGATTACTGGTTCCCAAAAGCGGATGAAACAGAAGCTTCTCCAAAACGTAGTTACAGTCTTGCTTTCGAGCCATATGAGTGGGTGGTTGGAACTGGTAATTATACAGATTATATAGATGATGTAGTTGGAGCTATGGCAGAAAAAGAGAATAAGGAATTCCGTGCCAACTTAATAGGTCTACTGATAATTTTCTTAGTTTCAATCGTTTCATCCGTTATTATTACATTTATTATGTCAAAAAGTTTAAATAATGCGTTTTCAAAGATTAGTAAATATTTAAATACCTTAGCAACTGGTAATTTTTCAGTTAGTCTTCCGAAAGAATTTACCGATCGTAAAGATGATTTTGGCCTTCTTGCAAAAGACCTTGAGACCATGAAAGAATCAGTTGGTGTCTTAATTGGTAATACGAAGAATGAAGCAGGTCGAATCATTGAAGTTGTTAATAATGTTAACAGTAATGTAAAAGAGCTCAATATGAATATCGAAGAAGTTTCAGCAACAACCGAAGAATTAGCAGCTAGTATGGAAGAAACTGCAGCTTCTGCACAAGAAATGTCTGCAACTTCAATGGAAATTGAAACTGCATCTAGAACCATAGCAGAGAAATCTCAAGAAGGAGCAATGCAGGTAATCGAAATTAGTAAACGCGCTGAAACTACGAAAGTTGATGTACAGAATACCCAAAAGCGAACCAAAGAAGTACGTAGAGAAATTGAAACAAAATTACAAGAAGCATTGGAGCAAGCAAAAGTCGTATCACAGATTGATGTGTTGTCAGAAGCAATTATGGGAATTACTACTCAAACTAATTTATTAGCTTTAAATGCAGCTATTGAGGCAGCTAGAGCAGGGGAAGCAGGAAAAGGTTTCTCAGTTGTAGCAGATGAAATTAGACATTTGGCAGAACAATCTAAGAATACAGTAGTTCAGATACAGGGAGTTACGGTAGAAGTTACAGAAGCAGTTACAAATCTATCCTCAAGCTCCAGTGAATTACTAGAATATGTTAAGACTGAGATCTCTGAAAGTTTCAAAAAGTTTCTTCAAGTTGCAGATGCCTATAATGATGATGCCGTATATATTGATGGTTTAATAACTGATTTTAGTGCTACATCAGAAGAACTGTTAGCGTCCATTCAAAATGTTATGATTGCTGTAAATGAAGTTGCTAAAGCAGCCAATGAAGGCGCAGTAGGAACCAGTGAGATAGCACAAAAGGTTGCTAATATTACAATGAAGTCTTCAGAGGTTACAAAAGAAGTTCAGATTACAAGAGATAGTTCTGAATTATTGCAAGAGGAAATTTCAAGATTCACAATTTAAATAATGCAATATCTTCATGATGAATGAATCATGATGAGGAAAGATCATAAGATTTGTGATTAATAAAGACTTAATAATGAAAGGGGTTGTCTTACGAAGACAACCCCTTTGCTATATCTAAATTGAATAAAACAATCTTTATTTTAGATTTGGTCGCTATTATAGAAATAAAGTACCAGTCTTACCCTGTATACCAGCTTTTGCTTTATCAAGACTAGTGATAATAGCTTTACGGTTTGGCGCAGATGCTACAAAATTAGCCGCAGCTTCTACTTTTGGAAGCATAGATCCTGACGTGAATTGTCCATCCTCCATATAACGTTTGGCTTCATCCTGTGTCATAGTATCTAGGGCTTGTTCTGATGCAGTACCAAAGTTAAGAGCTACTTTTTCTACACCAGTTAATAATAATAAGGCATTAGCATCTAATTGGTCTGCTAATTTAGCACTGGTTAAATCTTTTTCGATTACAGCACTTGCACCTTTTAATTTGGTTCCTTGCTGTAATACTGGGATTCCACCACCGCCACAAGCGATGACTACTTGGTTGGCATTGAGTAGAGCTTCGATGGCATCAATTTCATAAATCTCAATTGGTTTTGGAGACGCAATGATTCTGCGATAACCTTTATCACCATCTTTAACTACATAGTTACCTTTTTGTTCTTCCACTTTTGCTTCTTCTTCAGACATATAACGGCCTATCACTTTAGTTGGATGGGTAAATGCTTCATCAAAAGGATCAACACGAACTTGTGTGATAAGTGTTGTTACTGTTTTATAAATTCCACGGTCTAATAATTCGGTACGGATTGCATTTTGTAAATCATATCCGATATAACCTTGACTCATAGCGCTACAGATAGACATAGGGGCTACGGTTTGTTCTTCTTCTAATCGGCTAAACTCCGTCATTGCAGTATGTATCATACCAACTTGAGGAGCATTGCTATGTGTGATAACTACCTGGTATTTTTCCTCTACCAAGTCAGCAATGGCGATGGCTGCTTGCTTTACTGCTTTCTGTTGATCTGGAAATAGCTTTCCAAAAGCATTTCGGCCTAATGCTACTACAATTCGTTTATTTTCCATATAAAGACCTCACTTTTCATAAATTTCGATTCAATTAGGTAAAATAATAGACGAAAGATGGAATCTTCGTCTGGGTAAGAATAAACTTCTTACTATAAATATATACCATTATAAAAGTACATTCAATCATTATTTGAAGTTTTCTGAATATATGCGGGATATCATTAGAGAACAAAGGGATAGATTAAGTATTGTTTGTCAATTTGCACAGATTACGTGGGAGGTGAAGTGGTACACAATATAGTTCGATTCGCAACGCGCTCTCGCTTGGATGAAGTTCGTAGTGG
Source organism: Bacillota bacterium (assembly GCA_023420935.1). Lineage (GTDB taxonomy): Bacteria > Bacillota > Clostridia > Lachnospirales > Lachnospiraceae > Mobilisporobacter. Next base: position 25,114 of record JAEZUR010000049.1, read on the forward strand.
TACGTAAGTTCCTAAAGTACAGGAACTAAGTACCAACGACTTCATAACAGTTGCTCATCAAACTATATTGTGTATCACTTCTTTGTAGGTTGTGTAGTGCAAATTGACTAATTTACGTTTTTCAAAGGGGGTTTGAGACTGTAAATAAAAATTGGAATGTTCAAGGGGGTTAGGATGTGATATATTTACAAGTAATATGGTAAGATAGATGAGATGAGTGAAGGAAGATTTTTACTCAGCAAGTTTATGATTACACTTTGCTTATAACATGATATGTATTAAAAGCAGTATAGAAAGCAGTACAGAAATCAGATTAGAAATTAGAATAGAAATTAGAATGAAAACAGAAAAGAATGCAGTAAAGTAAGCAGAATAGTAAGCAGTATAGAAAGGATGATTTAAATGAGAATAGTTGCGAAAGATACTTTGGGGTTAGTGGTTGATTTTCAGGAACGGTTAATGCCTGTCATTAATAAGAAGGAAGAGGTGATTGAGACTTCTGTAAAATTAATGAAGGGACTTCAGATACTGGAAGTGCCAGTGGTGGTGACGCAACAGTATACGAAAGGTCTTGGTATGACTGTTCCTGCGATTCAAGAAGTTTTGGATAGTCCATTCATTTATCAGGAAAAGATAAGTTTTAGTTGTGTTGGGGAATCTAATATTGTGGATGTAATGAAAGAGTATAATAAGAGTAATGTTATTGTTTGTGGTGTGGAAGCACATATCTGTGTGTTGCAGACGGTGATTGATTTAATTGATCTGGGGTACCAAGTGATTGTGGTGGAGGATTGTATTAGTTCTAGAAAGGTAAATGATAAGGTTGTGGCCATAGAACGTATGAAAAAAGAAGGAGCCATAATTACTACTTATGAATCTATTTTGTTTGAATTAACGGAAAAAGCGGGAAGTGAAAAATTTAGAGAAATTTCTAGTTTAGTGAAGTAAAGTGGTAGTTGACAAACTTTGTATTATTGTATACAATAGAACAAAACTATTCAAGGAGTGTATAGAAAATGGAAAACAGAAAAGTATTTAAGAATCCACATACGAACTTATTACAATTAGAGGAGCATATTTATCCATTAGTGGATGTGAACCAACCGAATGTTTTTCGTAATTTATTCCCATATGATGAGGTACCAAAGATAGCATTTAATGAAAGAATTGTTCCTCATAATTTGCCTGAGAAAATATGGATTACAGATACCACTTTCCGTGATGGTCAACAATCTAGAACACCATATACTACAGATCAGATTGTAACTATGTTTGATTATTTACATAAATTAGGTGGACCAAATGGTATCATAAGACAAAGTGAGTTCTTCTTATATAGTAAAAAGGACAGAGATGCTGTTTATAAGTGTATGGAGCGTGGATACGAATTTCCAGAAGTAACTTCTTGGATCCGTGCTAGTAAAAAAGATTTTGAATTAGTAAAAGAATTAGGAATGAAAGAAACCGGTATTTTAGTTAGTTGTTCTGATTATCATATCTTCTATAAAATGAAAATGACAAGAAAAGAAGCGATGAACCATTATTTAAGTGTGGTACGTGAATGTCTCGAAACTGGTGTGGCTGCAAGATGTCATTTAGAGGACATTACTCGTTCTGACATATATGGCTTTGTAATTCCTTTCTGCTTGGAATTAATGAATTTAAGTGAGTCCTATGGTATTCCAGTTAAGATTAGAGCTTGCGATACTATGGGTTATGGTGTTAATTTTGCTGGAGCTGTTATTCCTCGTTCGGTACAAGGAATCATCTATGGTCTTATGACTCATGCAGGAGTGCCTTCTGAATGGTTAGAGTGGCATGGACATAATGATTTCTATAAAGCAGTAAGTAATTCTACAACCGCTTGGTTATATGGTTCTGCTGGTGTTAACTGTTCTCTATTTGGAATCGGTGAAAGAACAGGTAATACACCTTTAGAAGCAATGGTATTTGAATATGCTCAGTTAAAAGGTAGCTTAGACGGTATGGATACAACAGTAATCACAGAATTAGCAGATTACTATCAATCAGAAATTGGTTATAAGATTCCATCAAGAACGCCATTTGTTGGTAAGAATTTTAATGTTACGAGAGCTGGTATCCATGCAGACGGACTTCTTAAAAATGAAGAGATCTATAATATCTTTGATACTGAAAAATTCTTAAATCGTCCAGTACTTGTTGCAGTTTCTAACACGTCAGGACTTGCAGGAATTGCTCATTGGATGAATAGTTTCTATAAACTAAAAGGTGATGCTGCAATTGATAAGAATCACCCAGTGGTTGCAGTGGTAAAAGATTGGGTTGACGCTGAATATGAAGAAGGTCGCGTAACTGTTATTACAGATGAAGAATTAATTCAGATTATTGATAAAGCATGTGAAGATTTATCAATTCCATCTTTTGAAAACCAGTAATAGATTTTTCGGGAAATATGTGTTACACTATTAGATGGTGTTTTTCACAGAATATCAATTATGTCTAGGAGGATAAGGATAATGTACAACGAGCAAATTGAAGCTGCTAAAGAGAAATTTGGTAAACTTTTAGAAAAGCAACTTTTAAGAGTGGATAATATGAAAAAGCAGGGAGATTTTGTGGATTATAAGTCTCTTGATAAAATAATTATTGGTGTATGTGGCGGAGACGGAATTGGTCCTGCAATTACTGGTCAAGCAGAACGAGTATTAGCTTATTTATTAAAAGATCAGGTGGCAGCAGGCAAAATTGAATTTAGAGATATTGAAGGTTTAACAATCGAAAGAAGAGCTGCTGAAATGGCTGCGATTCCTCAAGAAGTATTAAAAGAATTAAAAG
>JAEZUR010000053.1 GCA_023420935.1 Bacillota bacterium
GGTAATACTGGTATGGGTATGTTAAGTGTTAAAAAATCAGTAGAACAGGCAGTTGGATCTGATATTATATTTAATAATTAAACGAAAAAGCAGGTGAATAGGAAAATGAGTAAAGGCACCATTAAAAAAGTAGCCGGCCCATTAGTAATAGCTGAGGGCATGCGCGATGCAAATATGTTTGACGTGGTACGTGTTAGTGAACAGCGACTCATTGGTGAAATTATTGAGATACACGGTGATAAGGCTTCTGTTCAGGTTTATGAAGAAACATCTGGTCTTGGACCAGGAGAACCAGTAGAGTCAACTGGAGCACCTCTTAGTGTTGAACTTGGCCCTGGGTTAATTGGTAGTATATTTGACGGTATACAGAGACCATTGGTTGAAATCATGGAAGCATCTGGTTCCGATTTACAACGAGGAATTGAAATTCCATCGTTAAGCAGAAGTAAGAAATGGAACTTTATACCAACTGCTAAAGTTGGTGACAAAGTGGAAGGTGGAGACATAATTGGTACGGTTACTGAAACAGTAATTGTTGCTCAGAAAATTATGATTCCAAATGGAGTTCAAGGAACAATACTTTCTATTCAAGAAGGAGAGTTTACCGTTGAAGAAACCATTGCAGTTGTAGAATTACAAGATGGTAGCAAAAAAGATATTACCTTAATGCAAAAATGGCCGGTTCGTGTAGGTCGTCCATATAAAGAAAAATTATCCCCTGATATGCCACTGGTAACAGGACAACGTGTAGTTGATACCTTATTTCCAATAGCAAAAGGTGGAGTGGCAACCGTTCCAGGACCTTTCGGTAGTGGTAAAACTGTGGTTCAGCATCAGCTTGCAAAATGGGCAGAAGCAGACATCGTTGTATATATTGGTTGCGGAGAACGTGGTAATGAGATGACAGACGTATTAAACGAGTTTCCAGAGTTGAAAGATCCAAAAACTGGACATTCTTTGATGGAACGTACTGTTCTGATTGCAAATACATCAGATATGCCAGTTGCTGCACGTGAAGCATCCATTTATGTAGGTATTACCATTGCTGAATATTTCCGTGATATGGGATTCTCTGTAGCCTTAATGGCAGATTCTACCTCACGTTGGGCAGAAGCACTTCGTGAAATGTCAGGACGTTTGGAAGAAATGCCTGGTGAAGAAGGATATCCTGCATACTTAGGAAGCCGTTTGGCTCAGTTTTATGAACGAGCAGGTAGAGTAATTTCTCTTGGTAAAGATGGCAGAGAAGGTGCATTATCGGTAATCGGAGCCGTATCACCTCCAGGTGGAGATATTTCAGAACCAGTTTCTCAGGCGACACTTCGTATTGTAAAAGTGTTCTGGGGATTAGATGCTAACTTAGCATATAGACGTCATTTCCCAGCCATCAACTGGTTAACAAGTTATTCCTTATATGTTGATAATATGGGAGCTTGGTATAACAACAATGTAAATGAAAAATGGATGGAGTACCGTGCAAGAATCATGAAAATACTTCACGATGAATCGGAGTTAGATGAAATCGTTAAATTAGTTGGTATGGATGCGTTATCGGCACCAGACAGATTAAAATTAGAAGCAGCTCGTTCCATACGTGAAGATTTCTTACATCAAGATGCATTCCATGAAGTAGATACGTACTCCGCGTTGGAAAAGCAGTTTAAAATGATGGAATTAGTATTATCTTTTTATGATGTAACATTAAAAGCGTTAGGTCAGGGTGTAAATATTGAAGAATTGGTTAAATTACCAGTTCGTGAGAAAATAGGTCGTTTTAAATATATTGAATCTGTAAAGCTTGAAGCAGAATATCAATCCATTCTCGACAGTTTACATCGTGAAATAGATCAATTAACACAGAAGGAGGAATCCTAATGCCAAAAGAATATAGAACCATTCAAGAGGTGGCAGGTCCTCTTATGTTAGTACGTGGCGTGGAAGATGTAGCATATAATGAACTTGCAGAAATAGAACTAGCAAGTGGAGAAAAACGTCGATGTAAAGTCCTTGAAATTGATGGTGGAAATGCATTAGTTCAGCTTTTTGAAAGTGCAACTGGAATAAACTTATCTAATAGTAAAGTGCGTTTCTTAGGTCGAAGTATGGAACTTGGGGTATCGGATGATATGCTTAGTCGTGTATTTGACGGCTTGGGAAGACCAATTGATAAAGGACCAGACATTTTACCAGAAAAAAGAATGGATATTAATGGATTGCCAATGAATCCAGCAGCTAGAAATTATCCTCAAGAATTTATTCAGACAGGTGTATCAGCCATTGATGGATTAAATACATTAGTTCGTGGACAAAAATTACCAATCTTCTCTGCGAGTGGTTTGCCACATGCCCAATTAGCGGCTCAGATAGCACGTCAAGCTAAAGTTAGAGGAACAAGTGAACCGTTTGCCGTTGTATTTGCAGCCATGGGTATTACATTTGAAGAAGCGAACTTCTTCACAGAAAGTTTCCGTGAGACAGGTGCAATTGATCGAACTGTAATGTTTATCAATCTTGCTAACGATCCTGCGGTAGAACGTATTGCAACTCCACGTATGGCATTAACTGCCGCAGAATATCTTGCATTTGAAAAGGACATGCATGTTCTAGTTATTTTAACAGACATCACCAATTATGCAGATTCCTTACGTGAAGTATCTGCTGCTCGTAAAGAGGTTCCAGGTCGTCGTGGATATCCAGGTTATATGTATACTGACTTGGCTACATTATATGAACGTGCTGGCCGTAAAAAAGGTAAAGCAGGAAGTATCACTATGATTCCAATCCTTACCATGCCAGAAGATGATAAGACACATCCTATTCCTGACTTAACTGGTTATATCACAGAAGGCCAGATTATTTTAAGTCGTGAATTGTATCGACAGAATGTTACTCCGCCAATCGATGTACTTCCATCCCTTTCTCGTTTGAAAGATAAGGGTATTGGTGAAGGCAAAACTCGAGAGGATCATGCCAATACAATGAATCAGTTATTTGCTTGCTATGCAAGAGGTAAAGAAGCAAAAGAGTTGATGATCGTATTAGGTGAAGCAGCATTAACAGATATGGATAAGTTATATGCTAAATTTGCTGATGCATTTGAGCAGGAATATGTTTCACAAGGATATCATGCGAATCGTGATATTGAAGAGACACTTCGTATGGGATGGAAATTGTTATCAATTCTTCCAAGAACTGAACTTAAGAGAATTAAAGATGAGTTCCTTGATAAATATTACGGACAGGAATAAGTTTCAGAAAAAAGTCTATCTGTATAATAATAGGAAATCAAAAAGTTTAGTAGAGGAAGGAGGTAAATAACTTGGCAAAGAAACATGTGAATCCTACCCGTATGGAACTAACTCGTCTGAAGAAAAAACTTGTAACCGCTAAACGTGGTCATAAGTTGTTAAAAGACAAACGAGATGAGTTAATGCGTCAATTTCTTGATTTAGTTCGTGAGAATAAAGTTTTACGAGAGAAAGTGGAAGATGGAATTCAAAAGGCAAACAAAAATTTTGTATTAGCCAGAGCGGGTATGGAAGAAGAAGTACTAAATGTTGCATTAATGGCACCAAAACAAGAAGTTTATCTGGATATAGATACAAAGAATGTTATGAGTGTTGATATTCCAGTATTTCATTATAAAACCAAAACGCCAAATGCCAATGATATTTATTCTTATGGTTATGCATTTACCTCCAGCGATTTGGATGATTCCGTAAAATCCTTAGCGGATATCTTACCAGATATGCTTAGACTGGCAGAATGTGAAAAATCATGTCAGCTTATGGCTGCTGAGATAGAGAAAACCAGACGTAGAGTAAATGCCTTGGAGCACGTTATGATTCCAGAAATGCAAGAAAGCATTAAATACATCGTTATGAAATTAGATGAAAATGAAAGAAGTACACAAATTCGTCTAATGAAAGTGAAAGATATGATGTTAGAGCAGGCACATCATTACAGTGAGCAGGCATTCAATCAAGAATAATAAATAAAAAGAAATTGTTCCTTGGAAAAAGGAACAATTTTTTTATTGCATTAATAAGATGACGATTAGGCATAGTTCGAGTAAAAAAGCACATAATAAAAGAGAATAAACATAAGAGGAGATGAAAATTATGGCAAAAGCTGGTATGAGAAGACCTGATCCTGAGAAGCCTCATGGAACAGAAGGAAAGGTTAGTTTACATGCTACCAAAAATCAAGTGAACCCTGTAAAGGAAATTCAAGGTAAGGCCAAATATGGTCATGAAAAAGCGGATCCAATAAAATATGATGGGAAATGGTAAGAAATAGATTTTAAATAAAGCTATCACATAATTAATTATAGCAATTACGTGGTAGCTTCCTACATATGCGCTTGCAATATTTACAATTGCTTCCTTTTGCTTAATTTATCTAATAAAACATGTAAAATATGATTGAAGATTGTAAATTTATATGATAAATTGTAATTAGGAAGTCTATTAGATAAATATTCATAATAATGCAACTGCATGAAATGAGTCTTTCTAATTAGATGGAGGAGTTCCTATGAATGAGCTTATTAGAGAATTCAGGAAATTAATGGTCATTTTTACAGTTGTTATCACTATAATAGCTTATTTTAGCATTTACTTGCCTATTCGGAATGAATTATATAGTAGAACGTTAGATAATTTTGTATTAGAGTCTAAAGAGCAGGGACAGGTAATCGAACATTTTATCTTAAGGAGTATGGAAAGAACACATATTTTATCCAATCGTAGTTTTCTTAAGAATCAAATCTTAAAGTATTACGATGATAAAATTGATTTGGCCCAGTTAATTCGTACGACAGAAGTTAATTACTTGGAAAGCGTAAAAGATATAGAATATGTAAGTTATGCATATCGTGTAGTAGATAATAAGCTGACTAATCGTTTTATGATATCTGATAGGAAACAGCCAATACTGATGATTAATGAGATAGAATCAAAGTATAAAATCCAAGTTCATAACGAATCTATGATCGTAGAAATAACCTCACCTATTTTAGAAGGGAACAAAATCCTAGGGTATGATGTGATATGTTTTAATATTGATAGTATTGTAAGGCCTATTGGTAATGAAAGAATGGATATTAGCCTTATAACCAAGGAAGAAGCGAAAAAGGTTAGAAATTTAGATGTAAAAGATGTGAAAGCACATAACATGACCTTAAAAGATGATGGAACATATACCCATTTAGTACGAAAGTTAGAAACACAGGATTACTATTATTATGTTAAAGTAGAGAATTACGTATTATTTGAATCCATACGTGAGATCTCATTTAAAAATATAATTGTATTTAGCAGTAGTATTATCTTCTTGGTGCTAGTATCCAATTGGATTACAATTAAAATGGCACAGCGAATTTTGGTGAAAACAGAAAGGAGTAAAGATAAATATAAGGAGTATGCAACTAGAGATTCTCTTACTGGAGTCTACTCTAGATTTTTTCTAGAAGGATGGTTAAAAAAGAATTTAAAAGATAAGATTCACACCAGGGATTACTATACAGTTGTCATGATTGATATTGACGATTTTAAGAAAATCAATGACACCTATGGACATAATGTTGGTGACAAAACGGTAATTCAGGTTGCTAATATATTGAAATCATCAATCCGAGAGGGTGATTTTGTAATAAGATATGGTGGGGATGAATTTTTACTTTTAATGACCAATTTAGAACTTTCTGTTGTAGAAATTATTCTGGAGCGAATTACCAATCGATTAGAGAATTTAAATGAATTAGTATTTCCTATTTCCATATCCTACGGAATACAAGAGACAAAAGAGCTTAGTGAATTACACAAAGCCATTGATCAGGCAGATGAAAGAATGTATACAGAAAAGAAGAGAAAGCAAAAGCTGAGACAATCGTAATAAGCAAAAGATTGACTTGGCGGAAAGCGAGATGATTCTAATGATAAAATCAAAAAATGGGATTAATACTTTTTTAAATAATATGTTAAAACTCGATAAAGATATAGATGGTTATTTAAATGAGGAATATGGAATTCATCCGTTTCGCAGCTCATTTCTAATTGCATTAACCTATTGTATAGTGGGTGGCCTATGGATTCTCTTTTCGGACAAACTACTTGGGTGGTTTGTGAAAGATATAGAAGTTTATAGAACCATTGAATTGTATAAAGGGTGGTTATATGTTTTTATCACAACAATTCTAATTTTTCTATTAATTATTAGAAGACTAAAACAATTTGAGTTGGCAGTTCGTAAAATTCAATACAATTTACAAGAACTGAATTCATTTAATGAGGAACTTGTAGCCATGGAAGAAGAGTTAAAGGGACAAGTAGAAGAATTGCATCGCAATCGTACCTCGTTAATGATTAGTGAAGAGCGTTATGAGTTAGCTGTTGAGGGAGCTGACTGTGGTATATGGGATTACGATGCTGTGAGAGATATTTGGTTTTTTTCAACAAAATTTAAGATGGATTTAGGATATTCCAAAGATGAAATAGAAAATAGTAGAGAAGCTATGAGTGATTTACTTCATCCAGATGATAAAAAAGGGGCTGTGGAGAAACTAAACAGATTTCTTGCAGGATTTAATGGAACTACCTATGATAATATTTTCCGCATGAGATGTAAAGACGGGAACTATAAATGGGTACAGAGTAAAGCAAAAGCAATCTATGACTCAGATGGTAGGATAACTCGAGTAGCCGGTTCTCATATTGACATAACAAATTTAAAACTTATTGAACATAGGCTTGAATGGCTTGCATATTATGATAATCTTACAGAACTGCCGAATCGAATTGCATTTGAAAAGAAAATGAATGAAACTATAATAGATTCGGAAATTGATAAATTTGCACTGGTTTATTTAGATATTGATGATTTTAAAAATATCAATGATGCACTAGGTCATGTAGCTGGTGATTATTTCTTAAAATATGTAGCAAATTCATTAAAACATCAGATAGATGACCAGGATTTTATAGCTCGCCTTAGTGGTGATGAATTTGCAATTCTCTACTATAATGTGGATAAGAAAGAGGATGTTGAGATAAAATTAAATCATCTGTTGGAAGTAATAAAAAAACCTTGGGAGTATATGGATAGAAAGCTGTATTTTTCATTTAGCGCAGGTGCAACCATGTATCCGGATGATGGGCAGGATTCGTTATTATTATTAAAAAACTCAGATATAGCAATGTATGCAGCGAAGAAGAACCAGAGTATTCGGTATAATTTCTATAATAATGAGATGAACGAAACCAACTTGCGTAGAATTGAAATGATACATGAGTTAAAGAATGCCATAGATCAAAGAGAATTTGAATTATATTATCAGCCGATTAATCAATTAAATAATGAAAGTATTTATGGAGTGGAAGCGCTGATTCGTTGGAATCATCCTGAAAAGGGTATGATATCTCCAATGGAATTTATTCCTCTGGCGGAAGAGACTGGGTTAATCTGCGAGATAGATTATTGGGTGCTTGAAACTGCATTCATCCAGAAACGAAAATGGGAGCAAGAATGTTCATTACCAATAAAAATGTCAATTAACATATCAGGAAAAAGTCTAGTTAAAGTATCTTTGCTGGATAAACTCAGTGAACTCATCGAAAGGGTAGACATAAAGCGAGAGGATATACAGATAGAAATTACGGAGACCTCCTATATGGAGAACGTAGAAGCGTCAGCTATTATCTTAGAACGTATCAAGGAAATGGGTATTAAAATAGCGTTAGATGACTTTGGTACGGGATACTCGTCGCTCACATATTTGGAGATACTTCCGATCGATATCGTTAAATTGGATCGCAAATTCATTATGAATCCATTAGAACATGCAGAAGAGTGTGTTATTGTGCAGAATTTAATTAAATTGACTCATGATTTAAATTTAAAAATACTTGCAGAAGGCATTGAAACCAGAGAACAACTTAATTTTCTAAGGGAGAATGGTTGTGATCTAGGGCAGGGTTACTTGTTTAGCAGACCTTTGCCTGCTAGCACCATAGAAGAATATATGTATACAAAAGAGTTAAATATATAAAAATAATTGATAATTTATCTATATTAGGATATAATTGTATTGTAATTTACGAATTTGAAGGAGGAATAGGGATGAAAAAAGAAGTAAAATTTTATCGATGCAATAAGTGTGGAAATTTAGTATATCTTGTCCAAGAATCAGGCGCACCATTAAGCTGCTGTGGAGAAAAGATGACTCAGTTGATTCCTAATACCCAAGAGGCTGCAGTGGAGAAACATATTCCGGTAGTAGAACAAACGGATAATTCGGTTATAGCAACTGTTGGTAGTGTGGAACATCCAATGGTGGAAGAGCATTTTATTCAATGGATTGCATTGGTAGGACAGGATAGCATTCAAATGAAATATCTAAGTCCTGGTGAGAAACCATCTGCTGAATTTTATGCGAAAGACTTAGAATCCTTTGAAGTTTATGAATATTGTAATCTTCACGGATTGTGGAAAATGGAAAAATAATACTTAGATAATAAGAACCTTCAACTTGTGTTGAAGGTTCTTTTCAGCAAATCGAACTAAATTATAACAAAAATTGTATTGTGTTTACATTTATTTTATAATATTTATGAAAAATTTAAATATTTGTTGATAATTCGGATAAAATATATTACAATAAGCTTGGTCAGAATGGAAGCAGACTTCGGTTTGCTTTTTTCACGTTGTAAAGAAACCTGGCCTAAAATTAAATGATAAAGGAGTTTTAGCATGGAAAAGTTTTTTAAACTCAAAGAGAATGGAACCAATGTATCAACTGAAGTATTAGCAGGTTTTACTACATTCTTCGCAATGGCTTACATCATTTTTGTTAATCCACAGATTCTTGGACAAACAGGAATGCCAACAGGTGCAATATTTTTAGCAACATGTATTGCAGCAGCAGTAGGTACTTTGGTAATGGGGCTTTTTGCAAATGTGCCTTATGCACAAGCACCAGGTATGGGACTTAATGCTTTCTTTACCTTCACAGTATGTATGGGACTTAAGTTTACATGGCAACAAGCATTAGCAATGGTTTTCTTATGTGGTATCATTAACATTATTATTACTGTTACAAAGATTCGTAAGTCAATCATCAAATCCATTCCAGAAAGCATACAGCATGCTATTGGTGGCGGTATTGGTATATTTATTGCATATATCGGTATCATTGATTCAAAATTATTAGATTTTAGTGCAGGTGTTCCTGCTTTAGTAAAATTTAATAATTCCGCAGTTAATTTAGCATTAATTGGTATTGCAGTTATGATCGTTTTACTTGTATTAAAAGTAAAAGGAGCCATTCTTATTGGTATTATTACAACTACAATTATTGGTGTACCAATGGGAGTTGTAGACTTATCAAATATTGGTGCTACAACTAACTTAGGAACTTCTTTTTCAGAATTAGGACAAACTTTTGGTGTTGCATTTGGTAAGGATGGTTTATTATCTTTATTTGATGATGCTGCTAAAATTCCATTAGTTTTAATGACAATTTTTGCATTTAGTTTATCTGATACATTTGATACAATCGGAACTTTTATTGGAACTGGACGTAGAACAGGAATTTTCAGTGAAGAAGATCAGAAAGCTCTTGAGTCAGGTTCTGGATTTAAATCCAAAATGGATAAAGCATTATTTGCGGATTCAATTGCGACTTCTGTTGGTGCTGTACTTGGTACATCTAATACAACTACATATGTAGAAAGTGCTGCAGGTATTGGTGTAGGTGGACGTACTGGTTTAACAAGTGTTGTTACTGCTTGTTTATTCTTAGTAAGTATCTTATTAGCACCAGTGATTGGTATTATTCCAGCTCAGGCAACTTCACCAGCATTAATCATGGTTGGTATCATGATGCTATCTTCATTTAAGGAAATCGTATGGAATGACTTAGATGAAGCAATTCCAGCTTTCTTTGCTGCAATTTTCATGGCATTCTGCTATAGTATTTCCTATGGTATTGCTGCTGGATTTATTGCATATTGCATCGTTAAAGTTTGTAAAGGAAAAGCAAAAGAAATTCAACCAATCTTATGGGTTGCAACAGCGCTATTCATATTAAACTTTATTGTTATGGCAATTATCTAAATTTTAAAACAATATATAAAAATCTAAAACCAATCGGTACAAATGTGTACCGGTTGGTTTTTCATATAATTGGAGAAAATATGAATGAAATAAATGCAAATAAAAAAGATCTGTAAACCAATGACTGGTTTGCAGATCTTTTATTAATAAAGGTAATGTTTTATTTGTTTAACTCAGCCATTTTCATAGCACGAACTTTTAATGGAAGACCAAATAAGTTGATGAAACCTTCCGCATCATGGTGATCATATAATTCACCAGTTGTAAAGCTAGCAAGACTTTCGCTATATAGAGAATATGGAGAAGTAGATCCAGCTTTGATAATATTTCCTTTGTAAAGTTTGAATTTCACTTCACCAGTTACATATTGCTGAGTGGATTCAATAAATGCTTGAACTGCTTCGCGAAGAGGTGTAAACCATTTTCCTTCGTATACTATATCCGCAAATTTATTACCCATTTCTTTCTTAACAGTATAAGTTGCACGATCTAGAATTAATTCTTCAAGTTGCTGATGTGCTTCCATAAGGATTGTTCCACCCGGCGTTTCATATACACCACGAGACTTCATTCCAACTACACGGTTTTCAACGATATCAACGATACCAATACCATGTTTTCCACCAAGATCATTTAATTTAGTGATGATGTTTGCAACAGACATTTTCTCACCATTTACGCTGGTAGGAATTCCTTTTTCGAATGTCATAGTAACATATTCACCTTCATTTGGAGCTTTTTCTGGTGAAACACCTAATACTAACAGGTGATCATAGTTTGGTTCACTTGCAGGATCTTCTAATTCAAGTCCTTCGTGACTAATGTGCCATAAGTTTCTATCACGACTGTAGCTATTGTTTGCAGAGAATGGAAGGTCAATTCCATGCTGTTTACAATATTCAATTTCATCTTCACGGGATTGCATGTTCCAGGTTTCTTTACATCTCCAAGGAGCGATTATTTTAAGATCTGGTGCAAGTGCTTTGATTCCTAATTCAAAACGAACTTGATCATTTCCTTTTCCAGTAGCACCGTGACAGATTGCAACAGCACCTTCTTTACGAGCAATTTCAACCAATCTCTTAGCAATAACTGGTCTAGCCATAGAAGTTCCCAATAAATATTTGTTCTCGTAGATTGCATTTGCTTGTACACATGGTACAACATATTCATCGCAGAATTCATCTACAACATCTTCAATGTATAGTTTCGTTGCTCCTGATAATTTTGCTCTTTCTTCAAGTCCATCAAGTTCGTTTCCTTGACCAACATCGATACAAACGCAAACTACTTCATAATCATAGTTTTCTTTTAACCAAGGAATAATAGCTGTTGTGTCAAGTCCGCCGGAATAGGCAAGAATTACTTTTTCTTTCATATTAAGATACCTCCAAATAATTTTTGATCAATGCTATCTTGTGTTATGCATTACTTGATTATAAATATACAACACAAACGAATAATATGCAAGAATAAAATGAAATAAATTTTAAAGAAATTATTTAGATTCTTATAAATAAAGAAAAAAGTGAAAAAATATTTAAAATTTGATATTGCATAAAATACAACCGTGATGTATAATTATGAAAAAGTTAAGGAGTGATTCATATGATTAAGGTTGGTATTATTGGTTCTACAGGATATGCAGGGCAAGAATTGGTTCGTATATTACTACAACATAAAAACGTTGAGATAAAATGGTATGGTTCAAAAAGTTATATTGATAAGAAGTATTACCAAGTATTTCAAAATATGTTTCAGCTAGTGGAAGATACTTGTTTGGATGATAATATGGAAGAATTGGCAAACCAAGTTGATGTCATATTTACAGCTACACCACAAGGCTTGTGTGCTTCTCTTGTGAAGGAAGAGGTATTATCAAAAGTAAAGATTATCGATCTAAGTGCAGATTTCCGAATTAAAGATGTTAAGAAATATGAAGAATGGTATGGAATTGAACATCCAAGTAAAGAATTTATTCATGAAGCAGTATATGGACTTTGCGAGTTAAACCGTGAAGAGGTGAAATCAGCTAGATTAATCGCTAATCCAGGATGCTATCCTACTTGTTCTACTCTTGCGATTTATCCATTAGCAAAAGAAGGTTTGATTGACATGAGCACTGTAATTATTGATGCCAAATCAGGCACTTCTGGAGCAGGAAGAGGAGCTAAAGTTGATAATCTTTATTGTGAAGTAAACGAGAACATTAAGGCATATGGAGTAACTACACACAGACACACTCCTGAGATAGAAGATCAGT
The DNA here is from genome assembly GCA_023420935.1 of Bacillota bacterium. Classification (GTDB taxonomy): domain Bacteria; phylum Bacillota; class Clostridia; order Lachnospirales; family Lachnospiraceae; genus Mobilisporobacter. Next base: position 12,377 of record JAEZUR010000053.1, read on the forward strand.
TATCTTATGCTAGTGGGGAAGAGGTTATGATTAATTTTACACCTCATCTTGTACCTATGAATCGTGGAATATTAGTCACTGCTTATGCAAGCTTGAAAAAATCAATAACTTACGAAGAAGTGAAAGCAGTATACGATAAATACTATAATAAGGAATATTTTGTTCGTGTCTTAGATAAAGACGTTCCACCAGAAACTAGATGGGTGGAAGGTAGTAATTTTGTAGATGTTAACTTTAAAATTGATTCTAGAACTAATCGCATCATTATGATGGGGGCTATGGATAATTTGGTAAAAGGAGCAGCTGGTCAAGCGATTCAGAATATGAATATTATGTTTGGATTACCAGAGAACGAAGGGCTTCAACTAGTTCCTATGTTTCCGTAAAAATGTTCATGCGAAACAGTTAAGATATCGAATTACAATCCATCTGATATCATTCCGCGCTTCAACGCTTCGCTTAACTTCCTCTATGGAATGATATCAGATAGATTGTAATAAGGTGGGTTATGAGTTTCGCAGCTGTAAATATTAGCTTAGTAGGGAGGAAAAAGGATGAATATAATACAAGGCGGTGTTACCGCAGCAAAAGGATATAAGGCAGCTGGTGTTGCTGCTGGTGTGAAGAAACAAGGTAGAAAAGATATGGCTCTAGTAGTGAGTCAGGTGCCAGCCAAGATAGCTGGTGTTTTTACTACAAATGTAGTAAAGGCAGCACCAGTAAAATGGGATATGGATATTGTTAAGAATCAAGAAACAGCACAAGCTATTATCTTAAATGCTGGGTATGCCAATGCATGTACTGGGAAAGATGGAGATCTAGCCAATGAAGCTATGGCAGCTGCAGCGGCAACCGCGCTAGAAATTGATACAAAAGCTGTTTTAACAGCATCCACAGGAGTTATCGGGGTGCAACTTCCAGTAGAAGTTGTTACCAAAGGAGCTGTGATGCTAGTGAATAACCTTTCCGATACAATGGAAGCAGGTACATTGGCAGCAGAGTCTATTATGACAACAGATACGTATAAAAAAGAATATGCGGTTTCATTTTTGGTAGATGGAGTTACGGTAACCATCGGTGGTATGACCAAAGGCTCTGGTATGATTCATCCAAATATGGCGACCATGCTATGTACCTTAACAACAGATGTTGCTATTTCAAAAGAATTATTACAGGAAGCATTAAGTGCAGATGTAAAGAAAACCTTTAACATGATCTCGGTGGATCGTGATACATCTACAAACGATTCCTATGTTATTTTTGCCAATGGTCTAGCAGGAAATAAAGAAATTACAGAGAAAAATGCTGCATATGATCAGTTTGTGGAAGCGCTTAATTTAGTCAGTACCGAACTTTCTAAAAAAATGGCTGCAGATGGTGAAGGAGCAACGAAGTTATTTGAGGTAAAAGTAATCAATGCATCCAGTGAAGAACAAGCAAGAGTGTTAAGCAAGTCTGTTATTTCTTCCAATCTTGTTAAAACTGCAGTCTTTGGTAGTGATGCCAATTGGGGAAGAATTTTCTGTGCCATGGGGTATGCCGGTGTTGATTTTGATCCAGATATTGTAGATTTCTATATTGAAAGCAAGGACGGAAAATTAAAATTAGCTGAAAATGGTATGACGACGGATTTTAGTGAAGAACTTGCTACTAAAATATTATCTGGTGAAATAGTTACAGCAACAGCAGATATGAAAGCTGGTGAAGCACAAGCAACTGCTTGGGGATGCGATTTAACTTATGATTATGTCAAGATAAACGGGGATTATCGTTCATAAAAAGTAACGTCATAAGAGATATCAGCATAAGAATTGTCATTGAAAAGGAAGGAATAATAACATGGATAACCAAGAGATGGATCAAGTTTTAATTAAAGCACAGACACTAATCGAGGCATTACCTTATATACGTGATTTTAATAATAAAAAAGTAGTAGTAAAATATGGCGGTAGTGCCATGCTAGATAAAAATTTAGAAGAAAGTGTTATAAAAGATGTTGCTCTATTAAAGCTAGTTGGAATGAAGCCAATCATTGTTCATGGAGGCGGAAAAGAAATTAGTAAATGGATTAATAAGGTGGGAAAAGAAACCAAATTCGTGGAAGGGCTTCGTGTCACAGATGAAGAGACCATGGAGATTGCAGAAATGGTGTTAAATAAGGTAAATAAGAATTTGGTACAAATGATTCAACAACTTGGTGTTAAAGCAGTTGGTATTAGTGGAAAAGATGGTGGTACCCTAAAAGTTGAGAAGAAATATGCCAACGGTCAAGATATAGGATTCGTTGGAAATGTAACAGAAGTGGATTCCAATCTTATTGATACTTTGCTAGATAATGATTTTATACCTGTTATTGCACCGATTGGTTTAGGCGAGGATTATCAATCCTATAATATTAATGCAGATGATGCAGCATGTGCAGTAGCAACGGCAATTCAAGCAGAGAAGTTAGCATTCCTAACAGATATAGAAGGAGTTTGTACGAACCCAGAAGATAAGAGTACCCTAATTTCTGTATTAACACTAAAAAAAGCAGAAGAATTAATTGGAGATGGTTTTATTGGTGGCGGAATGCTTCCTAAGATCAAAAATTGTATCGATGCAGTGAATAGTGGTGTAAGTAGAGTTCATATTTTAGATGGAAGAAGAGACCATTGTTTGTTATTAGAATTCTTTACAAAGAGAGGTATTGGAACTGCAATTATTGATGATGAGAAGAGATTATACGATCATGAAAACGAGGTATCATAATCAGGAAAGGGGATGTTGTCATGAAAGATTATATTGCACAAGCAGAGCAGGTATTGATGCCAGTCTATAGTAGGTATCAAATAGTATTAGATAAAGGTGATGGCGTAAATCTATATGACATCAATGGAAAAAAATATTTGGATTTTGCAGCTGGAATCGCTGTATTTGCGTTAGGTTATGGTAATCACGATTATAATGATGCTCTTAAAAATCAAATAGATAAATTACTTCATACATCCAATCTATTTTATAATGTTCCTTTAATTGAAGCATCCAAAAAGTTAGCTGATGCATCTGGTATGGATCGAGTTTTTTTTACAAATAGTGGTACTGAGGCGATTGAAGGTGCAATTAAGTTAGCGAGAAAATACGCTTATAATAAAAATCCTGAGATAGTAAGTGAGATCATATCCATGAAGCACTCATTTCATGGAAGAAGTACTGGAGCACTTGCAGTTACAGGTAATCCCAAGTATCAAGAAGCATTTCGTCCATTGATCGATGGCGTAAAATTTGCAGAATACAATAATCTGGAAAGTGTAAAAGAACTTGTTTCTGATCAGACTTGTGCAATTATTTTAGAACCAGTACAAGGAGAAGGTGGTATTTATCCTGCTACAAAAGAATTTTTAGAAGGTGTTCGAAAGATATGTGATGAAAAGGATATTCTCCTTATCTTTGATGAAATTCAATGTGGCATGGGGCGTACTGGAACCATGTTTGCATATGAAGACTATCAGGTAAAACCGGATATTATAACCAGTGCAAAAGCTTTGGGTTGTGGTGTTCCAGTTGGTGCGTTTGCAGCAACTGAAAAGGCAGCTAGTGCATTTGCACCGGGTGATCATGGAACAACATATGGTGGGAATCCATTTGTAACAGCTGCAGTCAATGTTGTGTTTGATTTATTTGAATCCTTGAATATCTTGGAACATGTGAAAGAAGTTTCAGCTTATTTAGAAGAGAAATTAGATGGATTGGTAAAGAAATACGATTTTCTGGTGGAGCGACGTGGAAAAGGACTGATGCAGGGAGTGGAACTTTGTCAGCCAGTTTCCCCTATTATTCAAAAAGCCTTGGACAAAGGCTTAATTATCATTTCTGCTGGTTCTAATATCATTCGTTTTGTACCACCTTTAATTATTACCAAGGAAAATGTAGATGAAATGATTGGTATTTTAGAAGAATGTTTCTAAATATTTAGATATGTTAGAATACTTTCTATTTTATATGTTAAAAATAAAAAGACTAGATGCTTTGAGCAGATAGTCTTTTATTATAACTAGTTTTGGAAAAGGCGAAGGAATCTGGAGGTATAAAATATGTGGGGCATTTTAATTGCTTTAATTTCGGGTGCATTAATGAGCATTCAAGGAGTTTTTAATACTGGTGTTACCAAACAGACCAGTACTTGGGTAGCAGCTAGTTTTGTACAATTTACAGCTTTTTTGGTATGTCTCATTGCATGGGTAGTTACTGGAAGAGAAGGAAATTTTTTATCCTTATTTAAAATCGATAGTAAATATATGCTGTTGGGTGGAGCCATCGGAGCCTTTATAACATATACAGTAATTCAGAGTATGAATACGTTGGGACCCGCTAGATCAGTCATGTTTATCGTGACTGCCCAGCTACTGACGGCTTACATCATAGAATTATTTGGATTCTTTCAAGTGGAAAAAGCACAATTTGAGATTCGTAAAGTCATCGGATTAGTAATAATTATTATCGGAATTATTACATTTAAGTGGAAGTGATTCCATATTGCCAATAATTTTGAAAATGTTATTGTAATCAACAGATGAATTAGGTAAAATAGAACTATATCTTGATGATCAATTTGTATAGAGGGCAGAATGGGAGTTAAGATATGAAAGAAAAATCAATAATTGTTATTGTGATAACAGTTCTATTTATCATAGCAACTGGTATCTTATATTGCGTTAATACAAGCAAAGTTAAATCTGAGCACATGTTTCTTACGGATGAAGTCAGTTCAGAGGCTACCAGTAAAGGGAGTAATAGCACTGAGAAGAATACTTCAGACAAAATAGAACATGTAGATAATAAGAACGATTCGAATGAACTGGAAGAACAAGGGAGCCAAGAAACAGAGAACCAGGAAACAGAGATCTGCGTGCATATTTGCGGCCAAGTTAAAAAACCTGGAGTATATATGGTAAATGATTCGGATCGCGTGGCTGATTTGATCAAACAGGCTGGTGGTTTACTTAAAGATGCGGCAGCTGATGCAGTAAATCAAGCACAACATGTAGTTGACGGACAGCAGATATACATCCCTTCCAAAGATGAAGTGGTTAAGGGGACTAGCCCAACTAGTATGAAAGAAGAATCTACTCTTGTCAATATTAATATAGCTAATATGGAAGAGTTAATGACGTTACCTGGAATTGGGGAGTCAAAAGCAAAAAGTATTATAAAGTATCGCGAAGATAATCAAGGATTTCAGTCGATCGATGAGATTAAAAAGATAGAGGGAATAAAAGACGGTGTTTTTCGCAAAATACAAGATTTTATCTCCATAAGTTAATCGGAATAGATAGTTGTAAAACATAAGAAAGGTAGGGAATATCATGGGAAAAAAGGTTCTTGTTGTGGATGACGAAAAGTTAATTGTAAAAGGAATTCGCTTTAGTTTAGAACAAGATGGTATGGAAGTCGATTGTGCTTATGATGGGGAAGAAGCTTTAGAAGCAGCTAAAAAAACAAATTATGATGTTATTCTCTTAGATGTTATGTTGCCAAAATTAACGGGTTTTGAGGTTTGTCAACAGATAAGAGAATTTTCAAATATGCCAATTATCATGTTAACCGCAAAAGGGGATGACATGGATAAAATTCTTGGATTAGAGTATGGTGCAGATGATTATATTACTAAACCATTTAACATTCTTGAAGTAAAAGCTAGAATTAAAGCAATTATGCGCCGAAGCAGTCAGAAAGCATCGAAAGAAGATACAGCGAAAATTGTAACATTTGGTGAGCTGAAAATTGACTGTGAAAGCAGACGTGTATACATCAGTAATAAAGAAGTGAATTTAACAGCAAAAGAGTTTGATTTATTAGAACTCTTGATTTTTAATCCAAATAAAGTTTACAGTCGTGAAAATCTATTAAATATAGTATGGGGGTATGATTATCCAGGTGATGTTAGAACGGTGGATGTTCATATTCGTAGATTGCGTGAAAAAATAGAAGGCAATCCAAGTGAACCAAAATATATACATACAAAATGGGGTGTAGGATATTTTTTCCAAGATTAAATTAAAATTTAAATTTTTATGGAGCATGAAAATTCAAATTTTAACAGTACTGTTACTAGTTAGTATTATACCCATGCTAGTATTCTCGAAAGTTATTGTGGAATCATTCCGTAAACAGGCAATTGAACAGAGAGTATACGAATTACAAAGTCATGGTAACACCATTTCTAATTTACTCATATCATCTGGTTTACAAGTTACTACAGATGCAATGGAATCGAATGATATAAGTACAGAGATTAATCAGATTGCTGATGTGTATTTGGGAAGGGTAATAATAGTAAATCGTAATTTGCAGATAATTGAGGATACTTATGAACTTGAAGTTGGTAAGACCATTATTTCTGAAGTAGTGATTAAAGCGTTGAAAGGCTCCGACGATAAATTCATAGATGAAAAAAATCAATATGTTGAACTTACTATTCCAATTACGGATAAAACCAAGAAAGAAGTAGTAGGTGTTATTTTGATAAGCTTTTCTATGAAAAATATATATACTGTTTATGATACCTTGAATCAAAAGGCATTAATCCTATTAATTACGATGACGATACTGATCTTACTATTTGCGGTTCCATATGTAAGATATATTACTGGATCCTTCCGTAAAGTTGTTAATTCTATAAAGCATATTACAGATGGTTATATGGATGAAACAGTATCCATTCAAGGTTTTACAGAGATAGAGCAGATATCAGATTCCTTTAATAAGATGATGAGTCGACTTCGTAAATTGGAAGCTTCAAGACAAG
>JAEZUR010000054.1 GCA_023420935.1 Bacillota bacterium
TACTATAGGAAGTCAAATGTTGATTAGATTACACTCATGGTTTCAAGCATCAAAAAATCGCTAACCCTTTATTCAAAGAATTAGGTTGTCCATTTGTTTCGACCTCTTTTCTTAAGTGTAATCCGTTCTCAGCAAATTAAAGCTGTTATATACGTCAATTATTCCATATCCCCAGTCTCGATTCGGATATTGAAGTTGACTGCTTCGTTTTGCTCCCCGAATGAGAAACTTCTTTATACCAACTGTATCAATATTCGGATAATTGTTATCGACGATACACCACTCTAAAATCATAGCAACTATACCCGCAGAATGCGCCGTAGCCGCACTAGTTCCTGTCATCGTTGTAAAACTATGATCTAGCGCGGGACATTGAATAGCTATCCCTGGGGCTGCAAGATCTGGATTAATAATATTTGAGGTTGAATATCCTTTCCCAGCATTGGGATATATGGCATCATTATTTTGATTATATGCAGTAATTGTAATTGGAACAATGCTATTTGCAGGTGAAGTAATCGTAGTATATGGATTCGAATTATTAAAAAAAGTATTCTCTGAGATAAAATCACCAGAAGGAAGCCATATATGAAACATTCCAGTAAGATCTCCTCTTCCGTATACATTTAACTTCCAAACCCCTTTTGACGGTTTTATAAAACGCATTAAGATGACCTCTTTTCCAGTTACTGTTTCTACTAGAAAATAATTAATATGAATGATTGTCTCTTCAAATAAAAACGATACATCTCTATTATAAGCAAGGTTTGCAGACATTAATGGTATGTTCTCTCCAGAAGGCGATGTGATATCCAATGCATAGATAGTAGGAGGATCTCCCCATAGCTCCATCGTAAAACCAGTTTCATTTTCACCTACAATGAGTTCCACTGGAATGGAGGTTGTGGCTGGATTTATACTACTATAAAAATGTCTTCTTAAATTGCTCTCATTCCCTGCTGATATTGTAATACCAACCCCTACAAAATCACCTATTATCGATACGGCTGTATTAAGAAAACCTGCATTTTCATGAGCTCCCAGAGAAGTACCTAGTCCAATACAAATAGATATGGGACGCTTTAAGGAACGTGCTTTATCAACTAAATATTGTATTGCCCATATAATATCATTTTCTTGATAGCTAGGTACATTATGTGGAATTCCATAATAATCAATTAATAATTTTTTAGCCTGCTTTAGTTTAACAATTAGTAAATCCGCATTCGAAACAACACCGCTGAAATTATACTCCTGGTTTTCCGAACCTGCTGCTATCCCAGCAAGTTTTGTGGCATGACCGATTTCGTCCACCGTTGGTACTATTTCTAATGAGTTTGCACTTTTTAATGCTTGATTTATCTGTTCTTGTGTATATTCTGTACCATAAAAGGAAGGATAACTAGTTTTCGGGGATTTATTAACGCTGTCTATACTCTGATCCCAGATGGCTAAAATTCGGCTCATTCCATCTGCATGTTGGAATACTGGATTTGTATAGTCAATACCAGTGTCAATGATACCGACTATAACACCATCACCACGAAGATTAATCGCCGGTATGTTGCGCAACTTACTAACCCCAGACACTTCCAGACTTTGATTATCGGTTAGCGCATAGCAGTGCGGAATTGCAGAATACCCATGTTGAGCAACAAAACTGCTTGTAACCTCGGTTAATGGCATATAGATAACAGCAATATTTTCATTCATAATATGTGGTGAGTATTCTTGATATTTCTTTAGTGATGTCGGGTTATTACGGATTAACATATCTAAATAATCATTACTGATTATTTTATATTTATCTTCTTGAGTCACCATTCTCCCTCCTTTTTATACTAACTGGTATTATACTATTGCTGGATTCGTATGATATCAAAGATATTAAATATATCCAATATTCCATAACCCCATTCTGGATTTGGATATTTCAAACTTTTTTTCCTACGAGCACCTCTTATCATAAATATCTTCATGTCTTCAGTACTCATGTCAGGATAATTACCTTTCACAATTCCCCATTCTAATAACATAGCAGCAACTCCTGCTGTGTGTGAAACTGCAGCACTTGTTCCTGAAACTTTAGTAAATCCTTGTTCCAGTGTTGGAGCTACTATATTTACACCAGGAGCTGCTATATCAGGTTTTACCAAATTTATTCTGGTATATCCTCTCCCGGCTTTGATATAAAGACTCTCATCATCCGTATTATAGGCTGTCACAGAGATGGGTATACTTGCACAGGATAAAGAAAGCAGAGTAATATTAGGATCAGATTGGATAAAATATGTATCCTCTGAAATCCAATTATCCATAGGGAGCCACATATTAAAATTAATTGGGTAAATCCCTCTACTATATACCTTAAATTTCCATATTCCCTTAGATGGTTTGGTAAAGCGAAGCAATATTAGCTGATCCCCACTTTGTGTCTCTATATTTTGATAATCTATGTATATTATAGTCGGTTCAAATATAAAAGCTATTTGCTTTGTTTCATCGAGCCGAATGCCCATTCTAGGAATATATTCGCCTGAAGGTGATAAGATATCGATTGAAAAAATATTTGGAGTGTTTCCCCATAACTCCATCGAGAATCCACTTTCATTTGGTCCTACATTAAGTTCAACCGTATTTAAATATCCCGAAACATCATCTATCTTTCCCATATAATGTCTTCGTGCATTTCCCTCATTTCCAACTGCGATTAGCGCAGCAATTCCAGCATTACTAGCCTGTATCGAAAGCCAACTGCTCGTTATACCTCTTCCATCACGTGCATACTGAGATGTATCAATTGCAATGCATATAACAATCGGTTGATTTAATCTGATAGCATAATTTATCAGATATTGAATTCCAAATATCACATCATTTTCTTGATAACAAACTACATTTTCAGGTATTCGAAAAAATTCTTTTAGATATGGTTTTGCTGGCTTTAATTTTACGACAACTAAATCTGCCTCAGGGGCCACACCATAAAATCCACTCTCTGCTACTTCATTACCAGCAGCAATACCTGCAATCATGGTACCGTGACCAATCTCATCCTTGGTAGGCACCAAACTATAAGGATTATCAATTTTTAACGCTTCATTTATCTGATCTCTAGAATACTCGGTTCCATATGCCATACCCATCGGAATCTGGTCACTGATGATTGTCTGATCCCATATACTTGCTATCTTTGTAGTTTTATCCGCATTCTGGAAGATAGGATTGGTATAGTCAATACCACTATCTATAAATCCGATCAGAACACCCTTACCCCTTAAATTAAAATTAGGAATCTTACGTAAACGATTTATTCCAGATGATTCTTGACTTGCTTCGCTGGAAAATCCAAATAATTTTGGAATTGATGCATATCCCATTCTCGATATGACGTTTTCTGTCATAACGCTAACCGGAAGATAAACTACAGCATGATAGTAATTAATAATATTAACATTATCATTCTTATATTGCTCTAGTACAGTAGGGTCACCGTTATAATTTATAATAAAATCGGCATACTCATTACTATATATTTTTTCTATATCTACCTGGTTCATCATATCACATCTTAAATGTTCTTAATCTATTATATTACTATGTCCATAATAAATTACCTGAAGTGTTTCGTTTTCCCCTAAACAATGATAGATATGGAATAGATTAGCTATGAATGAATATATTTTAGTAAATACCCAATGATTTCTTTCCATTAAAAGAGGTTAAATCATGTATTTAAGAAATAAATATACAAATATGCTTATAAGGCCAACTAACTTAGAGAATTACAATATTTACTATATTTCCAAGGACAAGATCAGTCAGTTCTGGTATCTCATGAATCAAGGAATCTATGATATGGCTGGTTTAGTAGGTGTTAATTATTTTTGGGATACTCCTAAGGAAAGATCAGTAGATAAACAAATAGAAATAATAACTAATGCGGCCGATAACGGTGCAGATGCTATGCTAATAGCTGCTCTCGATCCTGTAAAAGTATCCAGTGCAATAGAATATGCAAAATCCTTAGGCGTCAAAATTATATATCTAGATACTCCTGCAGTGGAAGAAGGCATTATAACACTTGCAACTGATGATTACAGTGCTGGTGTTACTGCTGGTGAAAGTATGATTGTTGAATTGGCAGCAGTTGGATATAGACAAGGCACAATAGGAATTGTTAGCGATTCCATACTGAGTACAAATACTAGAAAAAGAATTAATGGTTTTCGTAGCGTATTAACTACTAATACAAATTACAAACTGCTTAATACCCAATATGGTCCTGACAAGGCAAGTGCAGAATTAATTGCTAATAATTATATTGCTAATAACCCGGATTTAGTTGGAATATTTGGTACCAATGAGGATACAACTGTCGGTGTTGGGTATGCAATCAGCAAAAGTAACAATCAAATAGTTGGAATAGGCTTTGATTTTCCACCTGAAACTCAGCAAATGATTGAGAATGGAAGTTTAAAAGCGGTTATGGTACAAAATCCATACACCATGGGATATCTAGGAATGGCAACAACTATAGCAGCCTTAAAGGGTTTTGATACAGGCCCCCCTTATCTAAATACTGGGGTAACCGTCCGAACAAAGTTTACAAATTAATGTTTTTATGCTAAATAAAGTCTATTTTGATTTATGATTGATTATCAATTTATGACTAATCAAAATAACGCAATATATTGGAATCATAGATAATAATATTGCACAAAAATCACGAGCGGCAGAGTATGAATTATTGGTAAAACCTTTAATGCAAATATGTCCTAAAAGATAAGAGATTGGTAAAGCAAATAATCTAAACATTATTACTTTTGCATGTAGCTTTTTACGAAATAAAAACAATATAAACCCTAAAATTACTGCACCCACTGCAGCAATAGTAATGTAATAAAATAAGACTAAACGAGGTAACGTAATTATTCCACCATCCGGATACGGGTCTTTGCCATATATTAAAACATCTTCATTACCATCATTTGAACTATAATATACATTAGACACCATCTCCCCCTTTGGATTTAATATAAAATCTTGAGAGGAATCTTTGCATATGCTTCTATTCCATACACTGTTCCATGTTGAAATATGATAGATATATCCGGAATTATCTTCTGCTCTATATTTGCTAATTTCATATCTAGCATTAGGAACTTCAAAATGTACAATAACAGAGTTATTAGCTGCTTTTGCAATGGTTACGGGTTTTTCAGAATAAGGGATATATTCTGGGGCAGTTATATATCCCATTGTTACAATTAGTACTAATATGGTAAGTGATACTGAGAGAAGAATAGTAAGGTATTTTCTTTTAAGTAAAGTGATTTTTATTTTTTTAAGGGGTAATACATTAGTATCAAGAGAGACTCCTTTTGGTGTATTCATTTTATCAAACTCTTGTTTACAACTTTCACAGGAATTGATATGCTCTTCCACCAATATACGTGTATCATCACTTGATATGTTTTCAACATATAATGGTAATAAGTCATTTATTACATCACATGTAATTTTCATCTGTAATCCTCCATTCCATCTATTATTTTATTTCTGGCTCGATGGTAAGTGACACAAGCCCAGTTTTCAGTCTTATCAAATAAATTTGCTATTTGTTTAAAGCTTAATTCACCAAAAATCCTTAACATAAAAACTTCTTTATAGGGCTCTTTAAGGTTATGCAAAGCTTTATGAATTTTCATTGAAGTTTCAGCATTTAGTATAGATTGTTCTATATCAAAAGCGCCAGAATACTCCTGGTTGTTATATTCTCCATCAATATTCTTATTTTTTCGTAAGTAAGTATAATAACAGTTTTTGGCGATTTGACATAGCCAAACTCTTAATTCACAAGTACCTTTAAAATTATCAATAGAATTAATCGCTTTAAAAAATGTTTCCGAAGTAATTTCTTCCGCAATATGTTCATCTCTGGATAATTTTAGTATAAATAAATACACATCATTGAAGTAGGCTTTGTATATTTTTTCTATTTCAGTCACTTTCTCACCTCTTTGCTAATAAGACGCTTTAAAATTAATAATCTTACAAACTTTATCATTAATTTTATCAACTCAATATCATTATATAGTTCCAGATAATGGAAGTCAATTAAGCATGGAAAGTGTAGCAACATAAAAGATGTGTACACCTTTTATTATTGACATGATAAAAGTTACTCACTAAATCATCTAGTTGTTGCACACATCCTGCACACATATTTTTCAAGCATCATAAAAATCGCTAACCCTTCATTCAAAGAATTAGCGACCATTAACACATTATTTTTAGACACAAAAAAACAGGAAAGCTTGATTTTACTAGCTTTCCTGCCCTTATTTTTTCGTTAAGCACGAGACGGGATTCGAACCATAATCCTATCCTACAAATACTGAAAAGAAAGGGGTTTCATCCACTTCTGATTTATGTGCACATAATAGTGCACATATTTTTATGTTCAGAACTTCTATTTTTATTCCAAAGTTGTGCTACAATTGGAATTTGTTGTGTGGCAGGTATTATTCCTGCCACATAAATAAAAAACTTATTTCTTCGCAATAATTAGGTAACGATGTATAGTTCCCTCTATCTTACCAGTTTTATCAATCGTTTTTTGCATTTCTAATAACTGTGAAAAACACTTGTCCACTGAAAAATTCGGAAATTCCCATTCTATAATGTGTGCAAACCATACAAATGCACCAACATCATAAAACTGAATAGGTCTATATGCTTCTTCGGCCCGAAGGATTTGAAATCTTGCATCTTCAAATACTTTGCGCTGTTCTTTAAGATTCAATTGTGGAAATGGTTTTTCAATCCCTGGTAAAACCATTTCTACTAAGTCTCTATCATTATCACCACCGACTTGCTCCGTTATAAATACGCCATCATTTTTTAGAAGCCTATACAATTCTATAGCGTTGAAATCACCATGGCGATTTATAATCATATCAAACGTTTCATCATCATATGGTATCTCAGATGGTTTATCACACGCCTTAAAGTTTATTCCAAGTGGTAGTAATTTTTCTCTGCACAAGTCTACATTTGGTTTATAACCTTCTGTTGCAGATGTTCTACTATATGGATGATTTAATGAAAGTAAAAATTCACCGCCTCCAGTATCATAATCTAGGATATCTGAATTACTATTTAGATACTGTCTAACTATTTTTTCATAATCCCATGGTAAGTCGTTTTCTTCCTCATATCTCCCATGAATATGAGAGAAATCCCATCCATGTATATGTGCTATTTCCTCTTCTTTTTTCCAAATTACTTTTAATTCTTCTACATTCATCTTTTCTGCTTCCTTTCAAAATTATATATGTTTTGATTGGTGCAGTTCCTGACAACATAAGTCAAGCCACAGTAATTAATCTCGATACAATCTGCTGTCAGTTTTAAACTGCACCGAGTAGTTAATTCGTTTCATCATCTCAAACCTCCAAATTATATTTATAATGTAAACTATTAAATCATAATACCATATTGAATAAAATAAATAAATAAATTTTTCCAATAATCTGTGTACACCTATTATCAATGTGTATCTCCTACACATCTTAAAATTATGTAGACTTTCCTTTGTGTAAAATTAATTCAATTGAATTGTCTTATTAGGCAATCAATAGTAATGATGCTATACCTAGTTAAGCTTAAAGATATTGAAATATGGCATATAAATGCAAAATCCACTATGATGAGCTGGAATCGAAACAACGAAGCTCCATGCTACGCATGGATCCTTCGTTGTTTTGATGTGTGGATGATGCAAAAGCGTCGCAGACCCCTCGGAGAGCGAGCAGGGTAGTTGCTGTTTAACTGCCCTAGTGAGTTAATACAGATAATCTGAATATTAGAGTTGAAAATCATTTTATTAAAAATCATAAAAAGTGCTCCTTTTTAAATTCGTCTATCATTTTATTTAATGAAACAAATTAACAAATTTTAAAGGAGGAAATATTTATGGCAAATGTTTGTATTTTAAGACACCAGGGTCACATAAAATCCAAGATGCATTTTCCGTATCAACATAATTTCAGGACACTGAAAAACTACGGGAACAAAAACATTGATACATCACTTACGCATCTTAACACATGTATAGTGAATAATCTGAAAGATGGAGAAACTTATCTTACTGCTTTCAATCGCATGCATGAAAACGGAGAATTTAAAGGGCAGTTAAAAGTGCAAGGTGCAGTGGATAAGCAAACTAAGTTCATAGATGAATTTTTGATTTACCCACCATATGAGAAAATAACAGAAATGAGTCTTGAGGACCAAGAGGTATTTTTCAAAAAAGAATTGCAGGCACTCAAAAAGTACTTCCCAGATATGATTATCTTATCAGCTAATGTACACCGTGATGAGGTGTTCCATCCTCTGGATGAAGAAATGAAAGCTCTTTTTCCCGAAGGGAAAGTAACACCGCATATGCATGTGATAGCAATACCTATAGTCTATGATAAAAAAACGAATTGCAAGAAAATCTCTATAACAGAATTATGGAAAGGGAAATTCAGCTATCGCAAATTTCAAGATTATATGTATAATTCAGTCGCGAAAGAGTATGGGTTTGACCGTGGTGAGATGCATGATTTTGGTGAAGCTAAGAAGCATTTGGAAGTCGAAGCCTTTAAGTTAAAGGAAGCAGGAAAATCACTGAAGAAGTTGGAAACAGAAATCATTAAGAAAGAACAGGAACTTGCTGAAAGGGCAAAAGATATAGAACCGGAAGAACAAATCAATCTTTTTAATGTTAAAGATGTTATAAAGCAGCAAAAAGCCATCAACTTAGCATTGAAAATGGAAAAAGATAAGAATACTCTTCTACTGAAAGAAAAAGAAAGCCTAAATCAAACGATAAAAGGTAAAGATGAATTAATTCTTGTTAAAAACCAAGAAATTCAAAATCAGCAGGAGAAACTCTCTGAAATAAAGAAAGAGTTATCTATGGAAAAGGATAAGACCAACGACATTCTGAATATTAAGGTATCAGATGCAAGCCTACGTCAGGTTTATCTTGATGAAGCCAAGCAGAAAATCAAATTGTATGACGTTCTGGTACGAATCATTAAAGACTTCTTACCAGAATTGATAAAGGCATCTCCTAAGTTTATTCGTGAAGTATTGAATCACAATATTCTCCACAAAGAAGATTTACCAGGAGAACATGAAAACAATCGCCATAAGGGCAGATAAGCAACTATTAACAATGATAAGGCAGAATTAATAATCAGACTCTCTGAATCAAAGAAAAACTATAACAAACAGAAGCCTTTTTTCGGAAGAAGGGTTTCACTATGTTAAATTTTGAGAAAATGTTGAAAGAAGCAATTAGTCGTGATATCCTAAGCGTATCAGAAGTGGATGATATGTTAAAGATGACACGTAAAAAATTAGTAGAACAAAAGCATCCATATGCAATTAATAGCCGTACCAATGGCAGAGTAATTACTACAGTAAGGGAGGATGGCAAGCTTAAGCAGATATCCGCAGTAACCATGGAAGATATGCTTGATAAACTGTATCTGTTTTACTTCGAAAACAAGAAGAACTTGACCTTAAATGATTTGTTCCCAGAATGGAAATCAGAACGTCTAAAGGACAAGAGCCTTAATATTAAAACTGTCAGACGGGATAATGAACATTGGAATAAGTATTACAAAGACCATTCCATCATTCATGTGCCGATTTCAAAGGTCACATCCAAGATGCTGAATGATTTCTTTGATGCTACCATTACCAAATTTAATCTCTCTAACAGAGAATACAACAACATGAAAAGCATAATGATTGCTTTATTGCGGATTGCTATCGATGAAGAGATTATCGTGGAAAATCCAATGAATGGAATCTATATCAAGGCAAAATTCCGTGCAGTTAGAAAGAAAACTGACGGTTCCAAGTTGTATCTGAATGATGAATTTGATGCTTTAGATACGCATCTTGAAAAGGAAAGTACGATTGAAGCATTATGCATTCAGCTTATGTTCCAACTTGGTGTTCGTATCGGAGAAGGTGTAGCTCTTAAATTCTCTGATATCGAATACGGAAAAATAGCAATTCAAAGGATGGAAGAAAAGGTACTTGTCTTTGATGGAAAGAATTTCAAGAGTGCCGGAGTCCAGATAGTAGAACATCTGAAAAAGGAAAATGACTCGGAATACCGCTTTATTTCTCTTACTGATGTAGCAAAGGAAATCATAAGTAAGGCTAGAGAGCTTAATCCAGAAGGTGAATTTATCTTTGAAAGAAATGGTGAGCGAATAACTGCTAGAGCTGTGACCTATTGGCTTAGTAAATATTGCAGAGATGCAGGAATTACATACAAAAGTCCTCATTGCACAAGAAGGACTACTGCAAGCCGCTTGAGTACGGAAGGAATGCCCTTGGATAAGATAAGGGATATTCTCGGACAAGTCGATGAAAGTACTACTCTTAGTTATATATACAATCCCAATACCGAACAAGAGAACTTAGACATTATGAATAGGGCTCTGAATAGTAGCAATAAAAAGAACAAGAAAAAGTAGTGCACATACGGTGCACATATCAGCGCAACAAAAAATCCCTTGAAAATCAAGGGATTTCGTAAGCACGAGACGGGATTCGAACCCGCGACCCTCGCCTTGGCAAGGCGATACTCCACCACTGAGCCACTCGTGCATGTATTATTTTCTCGTTCTGTTCTTGCCGAACGCAAGAATTATTGTACTAAATATATTATTGTTTGTCAACAGAAAAATGATATTTTCTCATAAAAAAATTCAAGCAGATTTAGACATTCCTTCCTAGTCTAAATCTGCTCTATATCATTCCCGCTTCGTAATTATATTACTGAACTATGAATTATAAACTCATCAATCTTCCGACATCAATCGCTTCTCGCCACTGATCTCTTGAATTGGCTTAATATTCTGAGTTACTTCCATGACACCAAGGAATTCACCTTCTGCATTACGAACTGCATAATAACGAATATATACATACATGTCTTTCATCTTGATCCAGAAATCTTCATGGTCTTTCACACCAGACTTTAGTTCTACCACAATTTGTTCCACAATATGAACACTTGCTGGTGGGTGACAGTTCTTTACTTCCCGTCCGATAATTGTTTTTGGTCTTGGGAAGATTCTCTCTGTACCCTGAGTAAAGTATTTTACAATTCCATCTTTATCCACAAAAGTGATATCTAAAGGAAGTGTATTTAACATAGCATTGGCCTCTTCTGGGGTTAACATTCCAGCGTCAAAATGAATCAATTCTCCATCAGAATCATTTGGTTGGCTTTCCTTTAAATCCTCTTTCGCCTTTTCCTCTACATTTACTCGGACTGGCTTCCATGTTCCCTTAGGCATAACTAAGGTATATCCAATTTCCTCACTGGATTCCATAATACGAACCCATTCGTCTTCTGCCAGAGTTTCCATAACCATTGGAAATAGTATATTCTCTTCTTTAAAAATCATTTCACGAACACGATTATCTAGTTCCTTTACCTTTAACACAAGCTCCTCTGTAGAGGACGACTTTTCATCTGCAAGGATCTTTAAAAGTGCTTTCAAGTCATCTCTAATCTCGTCATCTACGCCCCACATTACCTTTGGAGGTGCTGTAATGCCGTACTTTTCCATATAGGGAAATAATAAATTCTCTTTTCTAGAGTAGTGTTTATCAATTTCCCATAATAACTTTAAACTCTCTAGTAAACCCTCTCGAGTTTCCTTAGTATCATTGGCTTGTAACTTTTCAAGGTCTACAATGATTCGCTCACTTAATAATTTCTCGATTTCCCGATTTTCTAATTGGAACGTATGAACCGGGTGCCCTGGAATATCCTTTGGATCTTCTGGTCGATGAATCTCTTCGATGGAACCTTTAAACACTGCTGCGTGTACATCACATAGATTTTGAATTTCTTCGACCTTCATTCCTTCCATAACAAGTGCTTGCTCCATCTCAGCAATTTCTTTGGAAGAGATTCCTTGAATCAAATGTTCGAATCGTGGCTTTACTTCTTCCACAGTTTTTCCATTGTGTAACTCTGTAATTAGCTCTTTTAGAACCTTCTGACGAAACTCTCGATTATTAATCATTTCACTCATCGTATCACATCCTTTTCTATCATTTTCATTCTTTTCATAAAATGCCCAAATTAACTATTCACTATAATGTCCAAACTGCGGAATAATATGTTATTTTCTTTATGAATATGCTCAAATAAATCAGCCTCAAGATCTTGCAATTTAGAAAATGTTCGACGATATGTTCCACAACCGTCCTCTGGTACTGCATAATCGTTGGTTATCTTTCTGAGTTCTTTTAATATATCCCCAGCTCCATCATGTTCTGCCTCTGTTTCTGCTACTTGTTCTTTTATCTTATCTAGTAATTCAGGGGAGGGACTCTTGTCATATTCTTTTATCATAGGGAATAAGATTTCCTCTTCCTTTATCAGATGCTGTTCCAATTCCATCTCTAGACTTCGAACTAGCTTATGAATCTGAAAAAGTTCTTTATGATTTGGACCATGCACTTTTAGAATTTTAGTTGCCAATTCACTAATCTCTGGCAATATTGCTTTGGTAAATACATGGTGTGGCATAATAAAAGAGTCGATTAATTCTGTGGAAGATATTTCTCTAAGATCCACATCCTTCGGATATTTCTGCAAGTCTTCATAGGTTTCATCTAATTTACCAAGAAGCACCTCTTCTTTTAAGTTTTGCTCACTAATTGCTTCCGATAATGGTCTATGTCCACCACAACAAAAATCAATACGATATTCCTTGAAAATGTCACTTGCCTTTGGCATAATTGCTACGATCTCACCTAAACTTTGATTGCTATTAAAATGGTTCATAATGAATCCTCCTTTTATTGAATCGATTATTTTGTTAACACTAATTCTCCAAATACTCTACCTGCTTCTTCCGAATCTTTTATATATTCCTCTGCAGTAAATCGAACTCTGAGTGGGAAGATTGGGGTACCCACTCCAAGACTCTTAATTAAGTACTTCTGATCCACCACAGTAAAACCTATTTTCTCTAAATAGTCTTCTACATGAGTGATTCCTTCACCACTCCAGCCATATGAACCAAAGGCTGCTGCAGGTTTGTGTTGCATCTCTTCTCCATCTAGTAATTTTAGTAATTCTTCCATGTTTCCAACCATATCACCATACTTGGTTGAACTTCCCGCAAGAACACCATCACTCTCAAGAATTCGTTGCTTTACTTCTGCCAAATCTGCATTTCTTAGATTAAATATACTAGTCTGTACTCCAGCTTCTTCTAATCCTTTTGATAATTTGTCTGCAATCTTTCCAGTATTACCAGTCATGGTTGCATACACAATCACTACATTTTTTGTACCACCTTCCTCTGAAATTGCACTCAACTCATCATAAAGTCCAATGAATTTCTCTGGGTTTTCATTTAGAATATAACCGTGGGATGGGGCAATGGTACTTATTTCTATATTTTTAATTTTATCTAACATTGCTCTCACATATGGTCTATGAGGAGCCATAATCAAGCTATAATAAACTTTAAAATCCTCTTCGTATTCTTGTTTCGCAATACTATTTAATAATTCGTAATTTGCAATGTGCGTACTAAAAATATCGCAAGAAAATAATGTTTTATCTTCTACCGCATACGTTATCATAGTCTCTTCCGTATGAAGATATGGAGTTTCAAAAAACTGTAATGTCTTACCGCCAATATCAAGAGTATCTCCATCTTCAATGGTATGAAATTCTCTCTTGTGTAATTTGAACATATCTTTTAATAATCCTTCTGCTATCTTGGTACATACAATCTTTGCATTTGGAGCCTTGGCCGCCAATGCAGGCAGTGCCCCTGCATGATCTGGTTCTACGTGATTGATTACGATATACTCAATCTTTGCCGGATCAATTAACTTACTTAAATTCTCTACATACTCTCTTCCATAAGCGATATCAACCGTGTCAATTACGGTAGGTTTCTCCGTATTTAATAGATAACTATTATAGGTTGTTCCTTTTTCTAAGATTAGTCTGTGAAATGGTACCTTTCTATCATCTACTTTTCCAATCCAGGATATGTTATTTGCAATGTTTAATGTTTCCATAAACGATTCCTCCTTATAAGGTGTTATTTTGTTATTATTGTTAATTTGTTAATTTATCATTTATTTTTATTGATTTCCTTAACCTAGGCATATCATACATCACAATAAAAATTAAAACTGTGACTGGAGTCATAAAAAATAAAAAAAGTGCAATATAAGCATTTACTATCACTTACATTGCACTTCATTTATTCTGATATTTCTAATTCCAGTGCTTCCATATCTAGAATCAGCACCTTCTTGTTCCCTATCATTTCTAT
>JAEZUR010000062.1 GCA_023420935.1 Bacillota bacterium
ATTCGTAGTCACCCACGACACCCTTGCCATTGGCTATGTCCTTCCCACTACTAGGGCAGACTAGGGACTTAAACCCATAAGATTGCGCCCATGCTGGGCGCACATAAAAAACGTCTCGGCGAGGCCGAGACGTTTGGTTATGCTATGCTGTTTACGTTTGCTCCATCTTCTTCTGATATGAATTGATAGTTTGATTCATATGCATTAAATGCTTTTGCTGCATATGCATTTAGCTCGGCTGCTGTTATCTCTCCATCTTGATCTGTATCATATTGGGTAAAGAATTCTTCTGAAGTCAGTGCTTCTTCCATATTTAGATTGGACATCATGGCTTCATACTCATCTGCTGAAAGTGAGCCGTCACCATCGGTGTCAATGTCTGTAGGAAGCTCATCTGTTACTGTTCTACTTGGTGGAGGTCCCATTGGTGGTCTGGCTGCAGCCATCTCTGCTTTAGTGATCTCTCCATTACTGTCGCTATCATACTTGGCAAAGAACTCTTCTGATGACAGGGCATCTTCGATTCCAATCTGTGACATCAGTGCTTCGTATTCGTCTGTTGATAAGGTTCCATCACCATCTGCATCAATATTGCCTAAGGTGTTAGTATTGCTTAATGTGCTAGTGGAGGTTGTATCCTCTTCTGATAACTCCTCTTGTTTTGGAGGTGGCGGTAACATATTACCTCTTTGCATCCTTCTCATGCTGTCTTCTAGAGAAGTGCTTGTTCTAGATGTAGCTAAAGTAGTAGAAGCTTCCGTTGCTTCTAGTGATTGTGTATCTGCGTTTGTAGCTGCTGTTTTGGTTACAGAGCTTGTTGCTGCAGATAGAATCGCATCTACCATTTGATTTCTTTTTCTGGAATACCAATCCGTTGAACCAGAGTTGATTGATTGAATCATTTGTTGTACTCCTTTCGCATATGTGTTGTAAATAAGCGTTGTACTATTTACAGATTATGTTTCGGATTGGTATGTTACAGTTGTGTCACAGAAAGGTGACAGTTTTATGAACTTTTAATTATTTTCTTTTGGCATAGTTTCGATTAATTTTCGATTGAATTCTTCTAGTTCTTTTATGTCAGCCTCTTTAATGCCTAAAGCATGGAGATGCTTTTTCCAGGCTTCACTTGCTGAATCTTGTACAATATTTTCCTGCTCCTTCTTGGTGCTTACATGCATCATATACTGTCTCCTTTATCATCAAATCAAATAATATTTCAATTATAGCATGTAATTAAATTGTATTCAATATGATATCATTAAAAAATCATTACGATATTATATCTACATTGACAATTTTTTTTTTGATATAATAGTAATACTATCATAATGTTAACAAAGTGATATCATAAATAAAGAGTATATATGATTTAGGAGACAATAATAAAATGGGAAAAATAGAAAATGTTCAATTTGCATTACGTATACCAAAGGAAAAATTAGATAAAATGAAATACATTGCTGAATATAATGGCAGATCGACCAATAAAGAATTTGAAATGCTTGCTAAAAAACATATTGAAGCGTTTGAGAAGGCTCACGGCCATATCAATATTGAAGAATTAGATTCTATATAATTCTAAAAAATGACTATATGTTTAAAGAAAAGCAACTAATTAGAGTTATAAAACTTTAATCAGTTGCTTTTTAGTTTTGAAACATATAAGAGTTACAGAAATTATCCTTAACTCTTTTTATCACTGAGCTAATTTTTAGTATTACACGTATTAACTTATTGAACTATATTATTCTTTATAGTATGTATATGTTGGTACAATCTTTTGAACTCTATTTCTTATATCTGCAGTTTCATTATTAACATCTATATATAATTCATCTAACTCGTTTAAGAATTGCTCTTCAAGAATAGGTATGGGTTTACCAATATGTATTAATTTATTTTCAGTATCTTGCAAACCTTCCTCGTCCATTAATAACTCTTCAAATAATTTCTCTCCTGGACGAAGTCCTGTATATTCTATAGCAATATCACGACCAGGTGTATATCCAGATAAACGGATTAATTTCTCAGCTAAATCTGCTATTCGAACTGGTTCTCCCATATCAAGGACAAATATCTCACCACCTTTGGCAAGAGCGCCCGCTTGCAGAACTAGTGATACTGCTTCTGGGATGGTCATGAAATAGCGTATAATATCAGGATGAGTTACCGTTACAGGGCCACCTTTTAAAATCTGCTTCTTAAATAAAGGTATAACACTACCATTACTACCAAGCACATTACCAAAACGAACTGCTACAAACTCGGTTTTGGAACGGTTATTATAAGTCTGAATAATCATTTCACAGATTCTCTTTGATGCACCCATAATATTTGTTGGATTAACTGCTTTATCTGTTGAAATCTGTACAAACTTTTCCACTCCATACATATCGGCTTCTTTCACAAGCTTTAATGTTCCAAATACATTATTTTTTATTGCTTCATTTGGACTAACTTCCATGAGGGGTACATGTTTATGAGCGGCTGCATGATATACTATTTCTGGTCTATATTTATCAAAAATAGTATTCATTCGATTGGTATTTCTCACAGAAGCGATTAAAACAATTAAGTTTAATTTAGGATACGCTGATAATAATTCCTGCTGTATATCATAAGCGCTATTCTCATAAATATCAATAATGATAAGTTGTTTGGGCTGATGTTTCACAATTTGGCGGCAAAGCTCACTACCGATTGAGCCACCACCACCTGTTACTATAACTACTTTATCTTTAACATATTTCATAATATTTTCATGTTTTAATTCTATTGGATCTCTTCCAAGTAAATCTTCAATCTCAACATTTCTTAGACGGTTAACACTAACCTCATTATTAATTAATTGATACATTCCTGGTAACATCTTTAGATTACAACCTGTTATCTGACATATATCTAAAATTTTTTTTATCTCAATACGTGGTATGGATGGCATAGCTATAATTATATCCGTCACATTATATCTCTCAGCAGTAGAAACAATATCATAACGGTTACCAACAATCTTAATGCCTTGTATATAACTTTTATATTTTTCTTTATCATCATCTATTGCACATACTACCTTGCCATCCAGATAATCACTATTCTGTATTTCTTTAATAATTGCACTAGCCGCTTCTCCGGCACCAATAATCATAATATGCTTCTTGGAATCCGTACGGTAGCGCTGATTCATCATTCGGAGTGAACGGTATAAAAACCTGGTTCCACCGATAAAACATATAAGAAACATTAAGTTTAATGGATAAAAGCTTCTTGGCATATGATGGCTACTAAACAACATTCCAAAAAACTGTACAATTGAAGATACGGTACACGCATATATTACGTTTGTCATTTCCTCAATGCTTGCATATTTCCAAAGGCTGTGGTATAGCCGAAATATGAAGAAGATTAACATTGTAAGTATCGTATGTATAGGCGCATAGGATAAAATTGATTCACTGAATATTAAGTCAACTTTGGACACACGAAAATCAAATCGAATTACTATTGCACAAAGGGTTGCAAAATTAATAAGTAATATATCTAAAATTATTAAGAATAAACGTCTTGTTATTAATTTCTTATCTTTATAACTAACTATTTGTCCCATAATTCTTCCTTCCATAGATTAAAAAAGTAAGAATACTGACACTTTACGCCATTATCCTTACTTATCATAGCATAGATTTTTTTGTTATACAACATAGATCTTTCTTATAAATAAATTAATTTTGGAATCAATTCTGTAATTTTATTTAGTTAACAATTCCCTTTTATATCAATACTATTCCAATAATATTTTTGCCTAAATCTTTAATATTTGTTAATTCGTTTGAAATATTATTATATGTAGATTTCTTAATCTCTTCTATAATAACAACTGCATTACACTCACAAATCTGTTCAATAGTTTCAGCATTATAACAGATATTGGCACCACATACTAAATTTATTGAATTGTTATTTAATGTTTTATTTAACTTTTTACATATTTCTTCAATTTTTTCAAATTTTGTAGTACCAGTCAACATAATGTTGTAAGTCTGTTTATCTTCAACCTTTACTATACTCTTTATATTAGCTGATATATATTTAAGCTCTTCATCTTCATTAGTCTTAAATGTATTACTCCCCTCAAAGTAACTTAACCACTGATCAACAAAACCAAATAAACGTTTCTCTACTTTTTTTATAGTTCCTAATATCCTCAAATTATAACGCTTCCTTATTTCTGTTGCATTAAACATTTTATCACTTAACAAGTATGAAAATAGTAATATGAAACTTATTAAAATGATTCCTATTGCAATTCCTAAGAAAGCATACTTTATAGCGCTTTTAATTATGACCGATTTAGAAGTAGTAGACATTGTAGGTTGTACTAAAATATTTAAAGCATTATTACGTTCGATAACCCTATTTTCATAATCGGTAACTAATTGTAAATTAACTCTCTGTGTTTCTTTTAATACAAAATCTATATCTGAAATCATAGCTTCATCAAATATTTTAAGTTCATGTTTTCCAATTAATTCATTTATTCTATCATATGCTTTTTCAAAATATTCTTTAACTAATATAATTATTTCTTTGCTGATTCTCTCATCCTTATGTGTAACTTGAATAGATAGCATATGTCTATCATAATCAGGTGTTACCATTAGAATTTCTTGTAAATATTTTGGCTTGATATCAGAAGATAAATTTTCTACTACATAATTATTTAAATCTCCATTTGAGGAATAATTAAAATAAGCACTTATTATACTATCGGCTTTATCAACATTTTGATATGATAATTCTGGATTAATCTTATAATTGGTATCTATATAATAATTTAAGCAATATACCTGTTTATTCATCGGATCTATTTGCATTAATAAAGAATTTTCATTATAATCTTTTTGCTGATTAATACTATTTTGTAAGTTATTTATCTCACTTAATATTGAATTTTTATTCGTTTCATATGTAGCTAGTGCTTTATTATAAGATTCTTCCTGCGTTTTTAAAGCTGCGGAATTATATAAAGAGTGCAATGATTTGTATCGATACCCTCCTAATAAAATTGCTAACACCAAGGATGTAATTATTATAATTCTCCAACTAAACAATATCCTGAACAATAATTCTTTGAAATCCATCTCTTTTTCATACGTTTCATCCGTCTTAATCATTATTATATTCTCCTTTAAACAAGTCTTTTATTTGATTAAAATATTATTTACCATTTTCGCTATTTTTTCCATACTACTTTATTAACAATACCTACATATGATTGTATAATCTTTATAACTTTTATACTAACATTTTCTTCTTTATAATCTGGAACAGGTGTGCCACTATCACAATTTTTATTCATTTCAACTGCTGTATCAACCGCTTGGAGCACTTGATGTGTAGTAATACCAGCTAATATAAAGTTACCTTTATCGAGTGCCTCCGGCCTTTCCGTACTGGTTCGAATACACACAGCAGGAAATGGATTCCCAATCGAATTAAAATAAGATGATTCCTCCGGTAAAGTTCCCGAATCAGATACAACAGCAAATGCATTGTATTGAAGACAATTATAATCATGAAATCCAAGTGGCTCATGCATATGAACAAGTGGATTAAATACAAATTCTCTTTTTTCTATATATTTCTTGCTTCTAGGATGACAACTATATAAAATAGGCATTTGATATTTTTCTGCCATGGCATTTACAGCATTCATAAGATTAAAAAAATTAGTTTCTGTGTCAATATTTTCCTCACGATGGGCAGATAATAAAATATATTGATTGGATTTTAGATTTAGTCTTTCTAAAATATCAGAAGATTTTATTTTCTCCAAGTTGTCATACAGAACTTCTGCCATAGGACTTCCAGTTACATAAGTACGCTCTTTAGCTATACCTTCGTAATTTAGATAGCGTCTAGCATGCTCACTATAACACATATTCACATCTGCTATATGGTCAACAATACGTCGATTAGTCTCTTCTGGTAAACACTCATCAAAACAACGATTTCCAGCTTCCATGTGAAAAATTGGTATGTGTAATCTCTTTGCTGATATGGCAGAAAGACAGGAATTCGTATCCCCAAGTATTAACAATGCATCCGGTTTAATTTCGTCCATTAACTTATAAGATTTTGCAATAATATTACCTATCGTATCCCCTAAGTCTTCACCTACCGTGTTAAGATAATAATCAGGCACACGAAGTCCAAGATCTTCAAAAAAGACTTGATTCAAATTATAATCGTAGTTCTGTCCAGTATGTACCAATATTTGATCAAAGTATATATCGCACTTTTTAATAACCGCTGAAAGACGAATTATTTCTGGTCTTGTACCAATTATTGTCATAAGTTTTATTTTACTCATCAATACTATCCTCCATATAAATATTTTCTATATTCATAAGAAACTTATATTCATAAACAAATATGTATCAATCTCTAAGATATAAATCTCTTGTATACACTTTGTCAACAACGTCATCTAATTCTTTGTTAAATCTGTTTGCAATAATAATATCAGAATTTTTTTTAAATTCATTAATATTCTTTATTACTTTTGAATTATAAAAACTATCATCTTGCAAGGTAGGTTCATAAATAACGACTTCTATTCCTCTTGCTTTAATTCTCTTCATTATACCCTGTATGGATGATTGCCTGAAATTATCCGAGTTTTGTTTCATTGTTAAACGATAAACTCCTACACATTTAGGGTTTTTCTCAATTACCCTCTCAGCAATATAATCTTTTCTAGTCGTGTTAGCCTTAACGGTGGCCTCAATAATATTATTGGGAACATTCCCATAGTTTGCCAAAAGTTGTTTAGAATCCTTAGGCAAACAATAACCACCATATCCAAATGAAGGGTTATTATAGTGATTACCAATACGTGTATCCAATCCAACTCCTTCAATGATTTCCTTTGAATTCAACTGATGAATTTCTGCAAATGTATCTAGTTCATTAAAATAAGCCACACGAAGTGCAAGGTAAGTATTAGAAAATAATTTAACCGACTCAGCTTCTGTCAATCCCATATATAAAACTGGAATATTCTCCTTTATTGCACCTGTAATAAGTAATTCTGCAAATATTTGTGCTGCCCTTATTGTATTCTCATCTTTCTGTGGTATACCTAGGATAATTCGTGAAGGATATAGGTTATCGAATAATGCAGATCCTTCTCTTAGGAATTCCGGTGAAAATAGAAGTTTTTCTAAATTATATAACTTTCTAATTCTCTCAGAAAACCCAACTGGTACCGTTGACTTTATTACAATATAAGCATTGGGATTTAGTTCTAAGATAACTTTTATAACATTTTCAACAGAAGACGTATCAAAGAAATTTTTTTGAGGATCATAATTGGTTGGTGTTGCAATAATAATATACTCCGCATCAATATATGCCTTCTGTTCATCTGTTGTCGCATGTAACGTTAATTTATTTGTTTTTAAATACTCCGTAATCACCGAATCATAAATTGGTGATATTCCCTTATTAAGCATATCAACTTTTTCAGGATTAATATCTACCGCAACAACTTCGTTGTGTTGAGCCAATAATACTGCATTCGACAACCCTACATATCCTATACCTGCTACCGCTATTTTCATTCTACATTCCTCATTTATCATATCGTAATTTAGGCTACTGTACACATTTATTTATTAAAAACTGCTTTTTTCCCTAATACATAATTTAGAATTATAACAACTATAATTAAAATTAATTTCGCATAAAATTTATCCAATCCGATACTTTCAACAAGAACGATTACTCCAAAAAAATCTACAACACCAGTAAAACCTCTAGCTAAGATAAATCGTAGCATTTCCCTAAAAGTATCTGCCCAACTGACTGTATAACTTCGATATACAAATAGTTTATTCATAAAGTATCCAAATGCTTTACTAATTATAATTGCAAATAAATTTGCTGTTGCATATGC
The DNA here is from genome assembly GCA_023420935.1 of Bacillota bacterium. Classification (GTDB taxonomy): domain Bacteria; phylum Bacillota; class Clostridia; order Lachnospirales; family Lachnospiraceae; genus Mobilisporobacter. The sequence goes on from JAEZUR010000062.1 coordinate 7,961, forward strand.
TATATTAATTTTTTGAAGTCCACTATATACCACTAAGTTAATTAGTGCCACACTTACTCCTGTAATTAAATATCTATAAAATTCGTTTTGATTTATTTTAGATAATAAACATTTCATATCTTATTCCTTTTCAAGTACTATTAATTCAGAAATTCCTATAGGAGGATTGATTATACGCTCTATTGGTTCTAATATTTTTGATGCAAAATTATAAATTTTAGAATTGGATTCATTTAGGTCAGTTGAAAAACTACCTCCGTTATCCCTACCAAACTTTCCTTTCATAAAGTATGGTAAAATTCCAAAAAAATTAAAATACCTGTTCTCAACTATTTTTAATCCAAACGCACCAGCTAGTTTTTTTAATTCTCCTCGCGCGTACCGTCTATGGTGACCAACATTCTTGTCTAAATAACAATAAAGAAAAGGACACGCTGGAGCAATTATTATTATCTTTCCATTATCAGAAAGTAATTGTATCATTTTTTGAAGCGCTAATTTATCGTTTTGTAAATGTTCCATCACATTAATACAAATTATAGTATCAAATCCAGAATCCCCAACTACGTCCAAATCTTCTTCAACTATATCCCATTTTATAGCATCAAAGTAATTCAGGTCAGAAAAGCGTTCTTTCATTATGTTAATCTGCTTATCAAAAATATCACAAGCTACAACACAATTACATTGATTAACATAGTATGACGTCATATTACCAATTCCCGCTCCTATGTCCAAAACTTTTAAACCAATGTGCTTTTTATATGTATGATACATCCATTGTGAATATCTGCTTATTTGATTCCATTTATCTAAATTACTCGAAACGTCATTTTGTTTCAATTTGCAATTCTCCTATTTCTAACTTTTGTTAGTTTTTTCTATTATGATAATTAACCATGGTAGCGATGTCCGAATAGTAACTCTCTTAACATTTTTTGTCGAAAGAGAACGAATATATTTTTTTATTGCTCCTCTACTCCAATGTTGAATATGCCCTGGCGTATTGCCCAAACGTCTGAGATACTTTCCTCTACACATATTTAATATTCTCCATATTGGTTCGTGTGGCACAGTAATCAATACAAAAGCAGATGATACTCTCATCAATTCACCAAATGCTTTTTCGGGCGTTTCCAAATGCTCCAATACTTCACTTGCAACAACTAAATCATATTGTCCCTCTGATGCATCAATCGAATAAATACTTCCAACTTTAAAATTAATATTATCTAATGTTGATTTAGCCTGTTTTACTACTTTTTCGCTAACGTCAAATGCATCAATTTCAGATGTAGTATATACATTTCTCAAAAAATTAGTAAAATGCCCTTCTCCACAACCAGCTTCAAGTATCGATAATGGTTGTATATCTGATTTTCTCAGACACTTTTCTATATTCCCGAAAAAACATTTCATTAATAGTCGTTCAACTATATTTTTTGATTCATATTTATTATAATAGTTGCCTTCTGGTTGTTTTTCATCCTTATAATTATTCATCTTCTTTGTTCCTTTCCCTATCATAATCCATCCTACGGACATGATATTGAACGTCCTCCATAATCTTACGATTGGCAGATATAATATCCGCTAAGAATCCAATCACAAATGTCTGAAATCCTATTAACAATAATGTCGATGCTAAAATTAAAGACTGAATATGCCCTGTACCTACTCCAGTTAAATAATAATATAAAAAACGCACACCTAAAATAATTCCCATTCCAAAAGGTATCATACCGATTGTAACAAACCATCTTAGAGGCTTATATACCATATATGCTCTTAAAATTGTTATCATTCCCTTTTTAACATATCCAAACATACTATGAAACAGTCGTGAGGGACGTAAATCATTATTGGTACGTATCGGAACAGAGACAATCGCCATCTTATCTCTTCCTGCTTGAACAATGGTTTCAAGTGTATATGTATATTCATTAATAACATTTATTCTAAGGGCAGCCTCTCTTGAATAGGCACGAAATCCACTGGGGGCATCCGGAATTGATGTATTAGACGCAACTTGTACTGTCCAACTCCCCAAACGCTGAAGCTTCTTTTTAAGAGGTGAAAAATGCTCTGTTGTATCAATTGGTCTTTCACCAATTACAACATCAGCCTTACCATCAAGAATGGGGCGGACTAATGTCTCAATGTCTTGGCCAAAATATTGATTATCCGCATCCGTATTCACTATAATATCGGCACCTGCTCTAAGGCTCGCATCGATGCCTGCCATGAACCCTTTTGCTAAACCTTTGTTACGTTTAAAATTGACGATATGGTTTACTCCCCAACTCTTGGCAACCTCAACCGTCTTATCTTTGCTTCCATCATTGATAATCAAATATTCAATCTCTTCGATCCCTTCTATCTGCTTTGGCAAATCATTTAATGCGATCTCCAATGTCTCAGCTTCGTTATAGCATGGAATTTGTATAATCAGCTTCATCTTTTGTCTTCCCTTCTATCTTTTCATGACCATATTCTCTCATATGTACAACAACAGAAAATATAAAGATTGGAATTACTCCAATCAGCATCCTATTAAATGAATCTCCAAATCCTTTTCTTAAATCATTAAAGCGTCCCATACAGATAGCAAAGTTAAAAAGAATATATCCAATCCATACTAAATCAAAATATGAAATATTATTAGCGTAGCGAATTATGATGATGCATAATAGTAATGCAATCCATGGGAAGTACCCCCAATACTCATTGGCAACATTATAAAATTCTGCATCCAGATTAATGTACGCCCTCTCTAATTCTAAAAGAATTAATATTATGTTTCCTGCAAAAAGAGTTACTAACATTAAAACAGGAATTTTATTCCCAATCTTTTTCATAATCCTATTTCTAAACATCACTACATAAATCAAAGTCATAATCCAGACCCCTAAAATGATGGCTACATTTTTTGGATTTACAAGCTCTGACCCAGCATTTCCTTCCAATAGAAATACTTTTACATAGTATACGATTTGAATAATCCCTGCTGGAAATACCATTGAAAGAAGTAACTTACGATTCGAGATATTTAAGGTACTAATGCATATAATTAAAAAGCAGACTGTGGTACATGCTTCTGCCCTGCACATGGTTAGCATAATTGTTATAAGACTTAGTAATAGCATATAATCAGAATTATTATCGGCTTGTTGTTCCCCCATTTTATACGCAATAATGATAAACAGAAACATGTATATCATAAAATAGGTATTGGCAATCACAAACTGCGCCAGCAGATGAAATGCAGGAACTATCATTAAGCACCCAGTAACTATACTAGCAGTTATCTGTGCTTTTTTTTTCGTCATCTTATTCCTTAACGCTTCATAAACAGCAACTCCAAATATTCCTATAAACGATATTATCAGTAAGTAATGCAATACAAATATTGTTTCGAATCCACAAAATGTAGCTAAGGAACTCATAAGGGCAGGCATAATTCCTGTCCATGTTAAGAAAACACTGATTGAGTCATTAATTTTACCTGCCTCCGCTAATAATTGTCCATACTGTATAATAAAATAAGCGGAATCAAATGATAAAAATATTGTAAATATACCAGAGGATACAATAGAGGCTATTCCTGTAACGTATAGTAGGCTATGTAGAACGTTTGACAATGATCTCATCTCATTATATTTATAAATCTTTAAGACCATTACAGCCAATATTGGTATGAAAATTAATAACATGGTTCCTAATCTATAAGGTATTCCTAACATAACCACAATTAAACTTGTAGTACACCAAGTAGCAATTCCAACTGGATATGCTAAAAAATAAATCCAATAGAATTTTAGATTAATACAGATGCCAGCTGTCAAAATGAACCCCATCAAATATACAGTAACTGTTGTTATTATCTGTCTCACCTGATATCCTCTGGTAAGTTCTATGGAAAGTGTATCCAACGGTACACCAATTGAATTATGCTCTGTAATCATATATAAGATAACTGTTAACAAGATAGAAAAAGTAAAGAATATAATTGATGTCATCCATTTTTTCATTTTGCTACGTCTCCTACTATATTTTTAATAGTCTCAATTGGCATGATATATATGCCATATTCTTTATCTGTCAATATAACTACCTCATTTGAATCTGCTAATCCATCAATTGCTAAATACAGATATGGTGCTACTTCCCGCTTAGATATTTCTTCTATAACCTCTTCTGAAAATAAGGAAGATACACCCCCAAATAACGTATACCCGACTTGTACAAAATACTTATTTTTTATCGAATCGGTTAATTCTACTTCAGAATCTATATTATCCACTGCTAAAGTCTGTGTGTTTTCCGAAAAAACTTCAAAGTAATTCCAGCACCACTTATCAGCATAATATAGGTTCACTGTTTTATGATTAACAATTGGATAGATCCACATATCCTTATGATAAGGGCTCTGTGGAATACTAATCTGCGTATTTTCCATGTTAAGAGTTGAATTTGCTACTTGTAAATATGGATACAGGTATTTAACATTATAGACCAATGTCAACAAAACCATGAATAGTGCTAATCCCACTAATATAACTTTACGATACCTGATTTTCCAATCAAAGCAAAAAAATATTCCAACTATCATTAGTATTACTTCCAATAACCATGCAGCCCTTAAACTTGAATACGCTGATAACACTCCTCCAAGGAGAAGACACAACACATATAATGGTTTTTTTATATAATTTATCTTTTTTCTAGCTATCATATGTTTGCTACTACCTTTCATGATAGAATTATTCCACATTTAAGTCCAACTCCTGTGATTTGGTTAAGTTTTCGATATCAAAAATCTGAATGGATGATGCATACTTTTCATATTCAGCAGGGATACTTATTTTCAGTATTTGTTCTTCCTCATTCCATTCTGAGATAAATACTATATTATCTCCCGTAGCATAACAAAATTGAGAAATATTATCAGCCGATAGACTATAAACACATCCTTCTTCTGTAGATTCCTTTTTAATTTTAATATTTTCTATATTAGTATCGCCTATTTGAAGTCTATTAAAATTTATAAAAATATGGTCACTATCTTCAACTGGCCGTATATAGTCTCCCTGCAGTTTATCCAACGCTGCCTCTGACAGATTTTCTATATTCCACATAATATAAGAGTCCCTATTTAAGTTAATTTCAAACGGTTGTCCACCATAATCTTTTAGTGAAACAGGTATTCCCCATATACTAGATAGTTCATCCTTCAACATATAAAAGGTTTCCATTTGAATAAATTCTATATAATCCAAATCCTCAAAACAATATATAGTCATTTCCTTATCTACATTTTCAACAAAAAACGCTTTCATTACTTTTGCATAATCATTCATACTGTTCTTAGGTATTGAGCGAATTGCAGAAATATTATTCGCCAAAAAAAACATTACTAATAAAATTGATATGGCATAAAATTTCATATAACTTTTCTTACACATTAATAAAAAATATATTATCATAATTATAATTACTGTTCCAATTAAAAAAATTATCCCCCATTGAAAATATCCATACAATTCAAGTCCTCTTAATCCACTTAGCCAATCATCCGGTGTCTTCCATATCAGCTTTTGATATAAAATAGCATAAGTTACATAACCTGTAATCCCTATAATAATCAAATGAATAATGGCTTTAATACACAACTTAGGCAGTTTCTGATTAATCTCATTACAATTACTAAATATTTCTTCATGGACAATTTTATAAAAAACAATTGCATAAATCGGTGTTGCATATGCTACATACCTTCCTAATAACTTAAGCATAGCTCCTCCCGAATTATAAGGGATAAAGGAGGAATGACGCGCAGCTACATAGATCAGCATTGAACCGATTGCTGTAGCAAAAATCAGCATATGCATTACATTTTTTGATTTTACAATCCTAGGAAATAATACTGCTATTCCAAATATAATGGGTAACGATCCAAGTAATGCAAATGCACCATAACAAACAATCCATTTAAATTGTGGAAGGAATACATAACCCACACTGTCTGGAGCAGAACCAATTGAAAATCCCATAATTTCCTTAAAAAGAGTAAACGTTAACATTGTTTTACTTAAGAAGCAATAAATTAATGAATATATGACTAATATACTAAGAACAACTATACTGTATATAGCGCCTGAAACCAAACGTTTTGTCCAATCATTTTTTAGTTGTTTTATATGAAAGTCATCTAAAATCCATTCTAATGCAAACACCGGTATGAGTACTAAGGCGAGGTATTTTGTCATAAATAATGATGTTGTTAGTGAAGCAGCCAGGATAGTATATCTTATTTCTTTTTCACCTCTATAATTTATATGATATAAAAAGGCAATGATTAGTAATGGACAGAATAGGTTCTCTGCAAGAACTAAACGCGAGTAAATAAAATAGATAGGCGAAAAAGCAATAACAAACACGCACAAAAGTGCTATATTTGTGTTCATATGTACTTTCAGTAACCTGTAAATAATTATTAATGATATTGTTTTAATTATAATATTTATTAGGTACATTCCTGTTAAAAAATTTTGTCCCAATAAAAAGCTTGAGGCTAACACTGTAGGATATAAAATTGGATAGTGGAATATAAAAGCTGGTTGTATATTAAATACATTTAGCGCAAGTGATTTATATATTTTTTCATCACTAACACAAACATATTGATTAAAGAATCCACCCCAAAACACCAATATAAGCTGTAGTATAAAAAATATTGATATTATTATTGATATTTTACTAGGCCTATATTTTAAATTTTTCAATTTATTAATAATTTTATCCTGTCTCAAAATATTTATCTCCTATTCCTTCACATTTAAAAAGTACGTATCCGGTTTTTCTGGATTAAAACACTCATTGCTCCACATAAACGTAACCAAATCTATTTCTCCAACATTGATAATATTGTGCGTGTATCCAGGTGGAATGTCTACTACAGTTATCTCATCCCCACTAACTTGATAATCAATAACTGGATAGGTTTGTCCATCACATTCCTTACCTATCTTTCTAAACTGTATTAATCCCTTGCCGCTAACCACCACAAATTTCTCGTTTTTCGTATGATGCCAATGATTCCCTTTTGTAACACCTGGTTTAATAATATTCACGGAGAACTGTCCCCTATCTAATGTACGTATGATTTCAGTGAAAGAACCTCTGCTATCCTTATTCATCTTTAATGAATATCCAAATTGATCTATTGGTAAATAACTCAAATATGTACTGTATAACTTTTCCTCGAATGGATTAGCCATATTAGGAATGCTTAATGTTATTCTACTCTCCTTATATGACTTAATTAGGTCTACAATCTCCCCCAACTTAACTGCATGCGTTTCAGGAACTTCACAGTAATCTCCGTTTTTATTCTCCCTACAATTTAAAGCATTGATTAGTTCCTCTACCACATCATCAATATATACAAGATCCATTTCTACATTTGGATCATTTACTTGAATTGGCAAATCATTTGCAATATTATTACAAAAAGTTGCAATGGCACTATTGTAATTAGGTTTACACCATTTTCCAAAAATATTAGGAAAACGATATATCAGCACTTTTGCTCCTGTTGTTGCAGAATACTTCTGAAAAAGTTCCTCGCCTGCTTTCTTACTTATACCATACTCTGAACCAACAAAACGACCTTGCAAAGAAGCCTGTATAGAGCTTGACAACATAACAGGGCAGGTATTGTGGTGACTTTTTAATAATTCAAGTAACTGACTTGCAAACCCAAAATTACCTGCCATGTAATCATTCTGTTTTAGCGGTCTGTTTACACCTGCAAGATTGAAAATAAAATCTGCACGACTACAATAATCATCCAATTCTTCAAGCGTATTATCCATATCATACTGATATATCTGTAAATCAGATGGGGTCTCACATCCATGAACTTGATGTACCATATCTTTTCCATCGCGAATATTTTCCAATGAAGCTATTAAATTTTTACCAACAAAGCCTTTCGCTCCCGTAACTAATATATTCATAATGATTTTTCCTTTAAATATTTGTTGTAGCATTTCAATTTTATTGTAGGCATGAAACGCATAAAGTTAAATTGTTACATCTTTTTTAATTCTTCTTGTACATACTCTGTAGATAAAATCTTGTTTACCGTTTCATGTAAATCCAAGCGCTTCGTATTATGGCTGGTATACGATTCGTCCGCTAAAGTTTGAACCTGTCCATTTACAAAGAACTTGTCATAATTTAAATCTCTACTATCAGCTGCTACTCTATAATAGCCGCCCATATCTTCACTTCTTAATCGTTCTTCTCGTATCATCAGTGTTTCATATAGCTTTTCACCATGACGAGTTCCAATGATTCTTGTCCCTGTATCACCAAATAACTGTTGTACCGCTTTTGCCAAATCACCAATGGTACTTGCATCCGACTTCTGAACAAATAAATCCCCTGGATTGGCATGTTCAAATGCAAACATAACCAAGTCTACTGCTTCGTCAAGATTCATAAGAAATCTAGTCATATTAGGATCTGTAATAGTGATAGGATTGCCTGCTTTAATCTGATCAATAAAAAGTGGTATAACACTTCCTCTACTACTCATAACATTGCCATAACGAGTACAGCAGATTGTAGTTCTGCCTGCTGCTACACGTGCATTTGCATTAATAACTTTTTCCATCATCGCCTTACTTATTCCCATGGCGTTAATCGGATAAGCCGCCTTATCTGTCGAAAGGCATACAACCTTTTCAACTCCTGCTTCTATGGCTGCATGAAGTACATTATCGGTACCTTCGACATTCGTTCGAACTGCTTCCATTGGAAAGAATTCGCAAGAAGGAACTTGTTTTAATGCAGCCGCATGAAAAATATAATTTACACCTGGCATTGCATCCTTCACTGATTGAATATTTCGTACATCTCCAATAAAGAATTTGACCTTATTACTATATTCTGGATATCTTGACTGCAATTCATGACGCATATCATCCTGTTTTTTTTCATCACGACTAAATATACGTATTTCTCCAATGTCCGTTGTTAAAAAATGTTTCAGGACTGTATTACCGAAAGAACCAGTTCCACCTGTAATTAATAATGTTTTGTCTCGAAATATTTTACTCATTTTTTCCTCTCCGATTTATCTTTTATAGTATGATTATTTGTTGCTATTGTGCAAATTATTTATACTATTCATTTCTTTTGCTTTTAATATATCTAGTATTTTATGGTCATTACCCCAGATTGCCTTAGAGTCATAAGAACGATCTGGAAATGCTCCATATTTTAATTTTATGCTATAAGAATTGTCTGATAAAAATTTTTCTACTCTCTCACTTATTCTCATTGGAATTCCAGAACAACAATTAATTATTCCTGTAATTTCGTTTTGCTCAATAACAGAAGCTACCTGATAACAATATTTGTCATAATCAATGAAATCAAATTGATTCATTCCCATAGTAAATGGAAATTCCATTTTACCTTCCTTTTCTGCTTGGGTAATTTTTGAAAATATTGAACATCCACTTTCTGTATTCCCTACGATATAAAATCCCCTTATCCACTGGAAGATAGAACCTTTTTCATCACATAATAATTTCACATATTGTCTAAGTGCATTTTTACTAATTCCATATAGGCTTTGTGGGTTGGTCATTGTATGCTCATCAATACTACCTTCGTAGAATCCAACTTCATGTACACTTCCCATAACACATACTTGGTTTATACCACTATCAATAAGATTCTTTAAAAACTGAAAATGTCCATATAAATCTTTTGCATGGTTAATAGAATTATGTGTAAACCCATCTCTCCATGCCAAATGTAAAACTGCATCTGGTTTTTCAAAATATTCATAAGGATTTTCAAGTTCAAAAATATTACAAATTGATTTAATAGCACGGCTATCGATATATGTATCATCTAAATCAGTCGCTATAACTTCAATACCATCATCTAATAGCGCTTTTGTAACACCTTGTCCAATATATCCGTTAGCACCAGTTATAAGTATCTTCATTACAATGCATCCTCCAAATATTTATTTTAATTTAATCTCGATCTCGAAGTTTATGTCCCGGTACTCCAATATAAATTGAATTTCCATCAGTATGACCATTAATCAATGCTTTCGCTCCTATCACTGAACCTTCTTCGATACTACTTCCCTTTAGAATAGTTACATTAGATGATAACCATACATCATCTTCTATTCTGATATTCTCCGACACAGTTCCTTGTCCGTTCATTTTTTCACCAACTTTCATCATATGATCCGAATTAATAATATGGCACATTGCAGCAATCATACAATCATTTCCTATGTGTACGCTATATCCTTTTTCTGAATATACCACTGTATTATTCATTAAAAAGGTGTTGTCCCCAATAAATATATTTCCATCTCCATGCAGCATTACTCCTGGATATAAAGTTACGTTCTTTCCTAGTTTAATATTACGATTTCTTATATAAACCTTTCCCAAAATACATAGATTTTCAGTATTGGTTCCTGTATATGCTTCAAAACTGCATTTTCTATAATATCGCAACCACTTATCCATGATTCTATTAATTAAATTTATTATCATATTCAATTCAACAGCCCTCCAGCACCTTCTTTAAGTCTATAATAAACTCTTGTTTCATAAAATTCAATCTATCAGCTGATTTATTTACCTGCTCTACTGATATTTTTTGAATTGCTGTTGCTATACTTTCTGAAGTATTATCACAATAATAAAGTAAATCAGATACCTTGCTATTTACAATACATTGGCTTTTACTAGATACTACAAATAATGAATGTCCCATATATGCTAGAATCTTTGAAGGAAACGCATTTAAAGAGACAGCATCGCTTGTATCCATCAAACTGACTCCAATTTGATAGGTGGATAAAAATTCCGTATAATCTTCACCGGTTTTGGTACCATAAAAAAACACGCGTTGACATGTAGATTTATCATTAATTTTATCCAACAAATTATGCATTCTTTTCATATTTTCATCATCTCCAAATCCCAAGATATGCAAAGAATATTTCTGTGGCAAAAGAGGGATTGCTTCTATTATTTTAAATACACCTCTATCGTCATTAATTATTCCTGTATAAACAACACCGATATTGGTATCGTCACAAGTTTTTTGATCACAAAATACTTTGTAATTTCCATATGAAACAGCATATGGTTTACCATTCGCATAACGTTTTGGCAATAAATCATTTACAAATAAATAACCGTCCGCATTTTGTAACATTTTTTCTTCTTTTTTAAGATAATTAGTATCTTGATAATCCTTTCTTGACATACAATACATTTCCTCAATCTGAGGAATCCACTTTATTTTCTTGATTATATTCAGTCTTCGAAAGAAAAATCCGTATGCTAATGAGTGATAATTAATTACAATATCATCTTTATGGAACTTAAACATTGCAAAAAAATATAAACTAAATAATGCAGTGATATTAGCTCCAACTCCCCTTTTTTTATTAGGAATAGAAAAATACGGCAGATAATAGTGTTCCTCTTTTTCATCAATAATAACATGCTCCATTTTGTATAGGCCCGGTATCTTATTCACTGTTATGGATACCAATATAACCCTATATCCCAATTCTTTAATACATTCTTTCACAAAATCCATTTTCATCGAGCCGGCTATATTAGCCTCTGTCTCATCTCTATTTTTGCAATGTTTTCCATTATAAAAGCCAACATAATAAACTTGCTTCATATTTTATCATCCCTCAATCATATAGTGTTTCCAATATCACTAACACTCTTTTATAGTTTTAGACCCAAAATAATCCTATATAACTTTTCCATATGTATTTTTTTACTAACATATAAACCAAAATTTATTAAATAATATACACTTAAAACAGTAATTATTGGTCTAATAATACCCATAATAATACTTTGTGGATATATTTTATTAAATATAAATCCCTGAATTTGCATATGTAGTAAATAGATTGGTAATGAAATAGTTCCAATACGCTTAAATAATTTTACTTCATTCATACTTATTGACAAAATTAATACAATTACAAAAATGCCCATTTCAATAAAGATGCTATAATATGTCCAATAGGATGCTTGTTTTTCCAACAATATCATAATAAATATAAATGGAATTAAAATAAGAACTAACCATTTCTTTTTACCATAAGCCAAAGTTCCATACTTTTCAAGCGTCTTTGCTTTCTTTAATAAGATCCCCAATGAAAAAAAGCCTATCCAATTGAATACATTTAAGTATGTATCAAGGTATATGGTTTTAACACCCCCGTAGATTTGATCTATATTAAAAGCATTAAAAAAGCCAATATTATTAGCTGTTAACATAATAGATACAGCACTTGTTATCATTGAGCCATACCAAATATAATTATTATTCGGCACAACTTGAAAAATACAATATATTATTATTAAAATTGTTAAAAACCATAGGTATGTACCAAAGCCTAAAACCCATGTAATAATTTCAATTGGATTGAAATAAAATGCTTCATTGGCAAATCTAACGCAGTATGCTGCGACTCCCCATATAAACCAGGGGACAAAAATAGTCACTATTTTAGACTTAAGCATTTGATTAACATTAGGATATTTGAAATTATTAAAATAATAGCCGGAGGCAACAAAAAAGATGATTACTCCACTTCTCCCAATAGCATGTAATAACTTTACAGCAATATCATTCGGTATCTGCTCGAAGGCTGAATGTGCTAATACGATTGCTACGATTGCAAAAAATCTCATTACATAAAAGGTATTACTGATTTTGTTTGTTTTCATATGCTCTTACCTAACTTTTTTAGATTTTAACTTAATAGTTACAAACTGTACGAGACCTAAAATTAAATCCCTTTCATATTCATTAAAGTATGTTAACCACATGACTACTAAATAAAATAAAACAAGGATAAAGCCTTTTACAATAAAGATAGTCCAGCTGCAAGCCGGGTATAAATAATACATTCCTATTCCAATCAACAAAGTAAATAATAACGGGAACAATATTTTCAGGTGGCACTCCTTAAAGAAATAAAATATATTAATGTTTAATGACCTATAATATATTATATTCATGGCCAAATAACGTATTGAATATGAACAGAAAATGGCAAGCGCTGCTCCCAATGC
>JAEZUR010000068.1 GCA_023420935.1 Bacillota bacterium
TTTTTAATGTATTAATGGGAGATATGAGCATTGTTGGCCCCAGGCCGGAGCGACCATTCTTTGTTGAACAATTTAAGGCGGAAATTCCGGAATATATGTATCGCCATAACGTGAAGCCAGGTATTACCGGGCTGGCACAGGTAAATGGTAAATATAATACCACACCTTATGACAAACTTATTTATGATCTGATTTATATACAAAAGTGCAATATAGTAACAGATTTGGTCATTATGCTGCAAACAATACGAGTTCTGGTGACCAAGAGCAGTACCGAGGGCGTTGGAGCAAAAGATGAAAAAGTTGATTTGTCCAGATATGAGATTAATGAGATAGGCTGATTTTTTATTTGCAAAAAAACAGGTTCGCGATGTATTAAATAAAGAATAGGAATAATTCGATAAACTAACAGGAGAATAGAATGCGTTTACAACAGGAACAATGGACAAGTATTATCAAACCAAGTAACGGATGGTTTGATATTGATTTTAGAGGACTTTGGCACTATCGTGATTTAATAGCAATGATGGTGAAGAGAGATTTTGTAGCTTTTTATAAACAAACCATCTTAGGACCATTATGGTTTTTATTGCAGCCGTTACTTACCACTATTGTATTTACTATTGTATTTGGGCAGATTGCTAAATTGCCAACTAACGGATTGCCACAAGTCTTATTTTATTTATCAGGGACAGTTATGTGGAATTATTTTGCGGCATGTTTGAACACTACCTCTAATACCTTTGTGGCTAATGCCAATATTTTTGGCAAAGTATATTTTCCCAGGCTAGTTATACCTATTTCTGTGGTAATTACCAATATGTTATCATTCGGAATTCAAGTTGTATTATTTTTGGTGATATTAATCTTCTTCATCTGCCAGGGGGCAGCTGTTACCCCAAATTTTTGGATTTTAGTTACGCCGCTTTTACTATTGCAAATGGCCTGTTTGGGCCTAGGGTGCGGCATTATAGTGTCTTCCATGACGACCAAATACCGTGACTTATCGTTATTAGTTACCTTTGGTGTTCAGCTTTGGATGTATGCCACACCGGTAGTATATCCAGTTTCTATGGCAAGTGGATTCATGAGCTGGGTTTTAATCTTCAATCCCATGACAGCGATTATCGAAATCTTTCGCTACGCCTTTCTTGGAGGGCAGATGGTTCCTTTATGGTACTGGCTTGTTAGTGGTGCAATTACCCTAATTTTATTCATGACTGGTATTATTCTATTCAGTAAAGTTGAGAAAAACTTTATGGATACAGTGTGATAAGTGAGGATATTATGTCAGACACAGTGATAAAAGTTGAGAATTTGTCAAAGCAATATCAATTAGGTACTATTGGATCTGGTACGTTATATCGAGATTTGCAAAGCTGGTGGGCGAAGGTTCGTGGGAAGGAAGACCCTAACACACAACTGGGTAAATGGGATGCATCGCAAATGGACAGCGATAAGTCTTTTTGGGCATTGAAGGATGTTTCTTTTGAAGTAAAGCAAGGAGATGTGCTCGGTATTATCGGGCGTAATGGTGCGGGAAAGTCTACCTTGCTTAAAGTATTATCTCGTGTAACAGGCCCTTCTAGCGGGGCAATAAAGATCAAAGGACGGGTTGCCAGTTTATTAGAAGTTGGGACAGGATTTCATCCTGAATTATCAGGTAGAGAAAATATATATTTGAACGGTACTATTCTTGGTATGCGAAAAACGGAGATAGATCGTAAGTTTGATGAAATAGTGGAGTTTGCGGAGATTGAGAAGTTTATTGATACTCCAGTGAAAAGATATTCTTCAGGTATGTATGTGCGATTAGCTTTTGCGGTGGCAGCGCATCTTGATCCAGAGATATTGATTGTGGATGAGGTTTTGGCGGTAGGGGACGTAGAATTTCAGAAAAAGTGTTTAGGTAAGATGAGAGATGTAGGCAATGAAGGCCGTACAGTTTTATTTGTTAGCCATAATATGGTTGCAATTGAACAGATGTGTCGTAGTGCGCTCTTGTTAGAAAGTGGTCGTCTGTGGCATCAGTCTAATAACGTAAGGGATATAATAATAAAATATTTAAACACTAGTAGCGATGCTAAGCATGCGTCATGGGTGAATGATAGTGACCAATACAGTAATGTCTACTTTCAACCACTACAATTCTTTATTGGAGATAGAGTGGGAAATCGCATATCTATGCCGACGAGTAATGACAAAGAAATGTATGTTCATATTGTAGGTAAGACCGAGCAACTGGATGGTGCATTGCAAGTAGGATATGCTCTCTATGATGAAAGTGAGCGTTTAATATACTGGAGTTGCTTTAATGATATGAAAGAAGAGCAATGGCCTGTAATGACTCTTGGTGAAAATCACATAGTATCGCTGATTCCCCCAAGATTTCTTAATCAAGGTAGTTATCGTCTTGAATTAATCAATGCTCTTTACTATAGAGAATGGATTAATCAACCCCTGGAGAACTCACCAACAATAACCCTAAATATTCAAGGTGGACTAAGCGATTCGCCATATTGGCTAACAAAAAGGCCTGGTATATTAGCCCCTGTTTTTAATTGGGAGAAAATAGAAATAGGAGAAGCATAATGTTTTTTCCAGAACGAATAACATTGATAAATCAGGGCGATAAAGTTCTTGAAATTGGTCCGGGAGGGTTACCGCATCCACGTTCTGATGTTTTTTTAGAACTCAACATAGTCGATGCTGATATGGCCCGAGCACAAAGAGGGTTCGTTCCGAAGCCGAACTTAACTAAGCCTATCGTCTACTATGACGGGCATAAATTTCCTTTTCGAGATAATGAGTTTGATTATATAATTTGTTCGCATGTTATTGAACACGTTTCCCGAGAACAATTGGATTTGTTTATATCTGAAATGCAACGAGTTGCGCGAAAGGGCTATATTGAATTTCCTACAGTATTTTATGAACTGATTAACTATCAACCAGTCCATTTGTATCTTATGAATTTTCGTGGACACAAAATCTTATTTATGGACAAACAAAAATTCAAAAGCAATAATATTCACCGAATTTATAGAGAAATGTTTTATGGTCGCGATGCTTATATGAAAGAGTCTTTTCAAAAATATAAAGAACTTTTCTTTAGCGGGTTTGAATGGAAAGATAAAATCGAATATGCTTTTACTGAATCTTATGATGAGCTTGTTAATGATGAAGACTATAATCTATTTCACAATTATTTTTCCCGATTAGAGCCATATGCAGAAAAAGATTATGCCAGATCATTGAAAAGAAGCCTTGTCAATTTGTTGGTAAAAGTGAAAAATAAATTTAGACATTCTTATATTAATAAAACGGCAGAAATTGAAAAAAAAAAATTAGTAAAAATTCATCCAACAGCTGAAATAAAAGATTATGTTATTATAAAGACATATAAAAATCCGGTTATAATTGAGGAATATTCACAGATAAATCCGTTTTGTGTTATTTATGGTGGTAGCGGTGTTTATATAGGTAAAAATGTTATGATTGCTCCGCATTGTATGATAGCCGCTGGAAACCATGATTTCAAACAAATTGATACACCAATGCGATTTGCCGGGTCTATTTCTAAAGGGCCAATAAGGATAGAGGATAACGTGTGGATTGGTGCTAATTCGACAATATGTGACGGAGTTACAATTGGTCGTGATGCGGTTGTAGCAGCAAACAGTGTAATTCGAACCGATGTAGAACCTTATAGCATAGTATCTGGAGTGCCTGCACGTGTTATAGGAAATAGATTAAAGGCAACTTAATATGTTTTATTGCTGCTAATTAGGAGGTAGAGTTGTGTCAATTGTTGGATTGCAAAATGAGGTAAATCGCAATGCTTGGATTGAGAGAAAATTAAAAGAAATTCCAGATGGATGGCATATCCTTGATGCTGGAGCTGGGGAGCGGCGATGCAAACCATATTGTGCACATCTTTGTTACACTTCGCAAGACTTTGGACAATATACAGGGTGCGGGGATAAGAAAGGTTTGCAAACTGGCTCATGGAATCAGGAAAATCTGGATATTATCTCTGACATAGCCGAAATCCCAAGGCCTGACTTGTTTTTTGATGCTATCATGTGTATAGAAGTATTTGAACATCTTCCAGCCCCCTTATTGGCGCTGAAGGAATTCTCACGATTACTTAGGCCCGGGGGGGTATTACTACTTACAGCTCCCTTTTGTAGCCTCACACATTTCGCACCTTTTCACTTTTCTGCTGGGTTTAATAGTTATTGGTATGAAAAGCACTTGCCTGAATATGGGTTCAAAATTCTTGAACTTGAAAAGAACGGAAATTACTTTGAGTATTTAGCGCAAGAAATACGAAGAATTGATTGGGTTGCCAATAAGTACACAAATTGTAAAGCTAATCTGTTTGAACACTGGATAGTGAAAAGTTTATTAAAGAGACTCGAAAAATTAAGTAGAAGAGATACGGGGTCGAACGAAATTTTGTATTTCGGATGCCACGTGCTTGCTATAAAGGAATAGTAAATGGTAATAGTGCAGTTAAATGGCGGATTAGGAAATCAAATGTTTCAGTATGCTTTAGGGCGGCATATTTCACTTAGACTAAAGACTACCTTTAAAATTGATACCCATATGTATGGAAATTATAAACTCCGTGATTATGAATTAGGATGTTTTAATTGTGTTGAAAATTTTGCTTCTGAAAACGAGGTGCGAGAGTATCACTTATTTGGTAGGAATAGGCATATTTGGATGCTAAAAAGATATTTTTTGCGGCCATGGAATCTTTTTAATAAGTTATCTGTTGTTCAAGAAAAGTTTTTCCATTTTGATGCTGATGTTGTTAATATGACTGGTGATTTGTATTTTAGAGGATATTGGCAAAGTGAAAAATATTTTAGTAGTATCGAAGATGTAATTCGTGGGGACTTTACTCTGCGTATTCCAATTGATAAAGAATGCCATAATATGTTAGATGATATCCAATGTACGGAGTCAGTTTCTGTTCATATTAGAAGAGGCGATTATATTACAAATGCTACAACCAATTTACACCATGGAGTCATGCCGTTAGAATACTATATGCAAGCGATGGACTATATACAGTCAATCCACAGG
>JAEZUR010000104.1 GCA_023420935.1 Bacillota bacterium
ATTAGCCTGTGCAAGCATAGACTGAGCAGCTTGTTGAAGGATACCATCTTTAGAGTATTTAACCATTTCTTTCGCCATATTAACGTCACGGATACGTGATTCTGCAGATTGTAAGTTCTCAGCAGTGTTATCAGCGTTAGCAATAGTATGCTCTAATCTGTTCTGTAAAGCACCTAAAGAAGATCTTTCTTGAGATACAAGTTTGATTGCATCGTCTACAGTTTTAATAGATGCAGTAGCGTTTGCATAGTTAGATACTTTCTTATCAACAGCAGTGATTCCTAAAGCACCAGCTGACATTGATTTGATTGAGAAATCAATTTTCTGTCCATTGTTAGCACCAACCTGAAGGTTTTTGCTTGAGAAAGAACCGTTGATTAACTTCATAGTATTGAATTCTGTTTCTTTAGCAATACGAGTTACTTCACTTGTTAATGCAGTGATTTCTTTCTTAATTGCATCACGGTCAGCAGATACGTTAGTATCATTAGCTGCCTGAACAGTTAATTCTCTCATTCTCTGAAGAATAGAATGTGTTTCGTTAAGAGCACCTTCAGCTGTCTGGATTAAAGAGATACCATCCTGAGCATTTGTTGAAGCTTGTTCAAGACCTCTGATCTGTCCACGCATTTTTTCAGAAATAGTAAGACCAGCTGCATTATCTCCAGCACGGTTAATTTTGTAACCAGAAGATAATTTTTCAGTAGATTTTGCTAAGTTTCCATTAGTGATTCCTAACTGTCTGTTAGTGTTGGCTGCTGCCATATTGTGTTGTACTATCATAATAATTTCCTCCTTGAATTTACAGTAGCATCCATGCCACTGTGGTTTGTTATTAGTATTTTTGCTTGTCTTTCTCCTCTTAGGCCGTACGCTCCTTTGATTCAAAAGTAAGTACTTTTTCTACTCATTATATATATCGGCGATTTTTGTGATTACTTTATAGCATTTTGTAACTTTTTATACTTTTTTATATATTTTTGTTGTTATTTTGTTATATTATTTTTTTTTGTCCAAAAAATAAGATTGACCTTGATGCTGATTAGCCATATTTTTATAGTAACTAGTTACTGTTTGACTACTCAGCTTAGATAATTTTATTTTTTGCTTCTCATTAGTTAAATAGAGTCCTAATTTCACCTTATTACGTTCTTCCATCGTTTGAAGTCTAACGCTAATTTCAGTTAAATTTGTTATTAATGATTGCATTTTTAGAATTTCTGTCTGATATAGATTTTTGTGACCAACCAACTCGTCACTCACTCTGGTATAAACACTTTCAAAACCCAAGTCTAAATGCTCAACTTTGTCGATTAGGTTTTGCTTCTCATCCATCGTTATATCAAAAGCTTCCATATTCAAATCTTCTGATGATAAAATCGCGTCTTGTTGCATTGTTATATCTAAGATCTGGCTTAATAACTGTTCTTTCTTCTCTAAACTATCTAACAAGATTCCAATATATATATTATTTTCTTTTTCCATAATCGCCTCTAACCTCTTAGTTTGATCCCTGTTTATTCAGCCTCATAACTTCCTTCCAGGTATCCCTCATCTCTCTGATATATCCAAGAGCTTCTTCTAAAATTTCTTTTTCCTTTTTTATATTAGATTCTACTAACCTTCTGTATATGTAATCGTATACAACCTCAAATTCTTTCGCAACAGGATACTTAAAATCCAATGTAGCACGTAACTCTACAATGATTTTCTGAGCTTTAATAATATTCATATTTGCTTTTTGTATATCCTTGTTTTCAATTGCTACAATAGCAATATTACAAAATTTGATTGCACCCTCATATAACATTAAAGTCAAATCTGCTGGTGAAGCAGTTTGAATTGAATTATTTTTGTATGCAGTTGCAGCATTAAACGCCATTTCATTTACCTCCTAAATCATTGATTCCCCAACATACCCGCTAAAGAAGAACTTTGAGAATTCAATTTTGCCATTGCAGTTTCCATTGCCGAAAACTGTTTATAATAGCGATCTTCAATTTTCTTAAGCCTGCTTTCCCACTCGTTTATTTCATCTCCATAGCTTTTCAATTGTTTTGTAATTTCTTTATCATTATAAAATGTAAATGCACTATTCAAAGATGAAGACTTCATTTTGTCTGTCATTGTGCTATGTAACTTATTAGCGATTCCAGACAAAGCCTTCATCACCGTATCTGGATCCTTAGCTATGGCTGTCTTTAATTTATCTTCATAAGAAGAATAAGTTGGATCTGTAGTATCACCATAAATATGTAGTAGTCCCTTTTCTGTGAAGTCAATCGACGTCATAATCCCATAACTAGAAAGCGAATAATTCTTACCATCCACATTTACACTGGATGTCATAGCTGTCTTCATTGAAGAAATAACTGAACTTAACTTGTCATCTCGACGTAATAATGTATCTTTTATTTTCGTTTCCCACTTTTCTATTTGATCATCTGACATTGATTCTTTTTGTTCATCAGTAAGAGGTTCATATCCTTTTGCAGTCGATGCATAATAAAGTTTATTCATTTCCTTTAGCAAATTATTATAATCAGTTATGAAACTCTTTACCGAATCATAAACAGCTTGAGTATCATCTGATACCGTTAAACTTATCGTTTCATTAGTAGCAGAATCAGTGGTTCCTTTTAAGTTAATAGTCATTCCATTAACTTCCATAGTATTAGTTGTACCTGTAAGTGTTGCACCATTTAATATTATTTTTGAATCTGTAGCTGCAACAACGACCATTCCTGTTCCACCAGTTGGTGTTGCAGTTCCATCAATGTTATTTAGTCCAAGATTTGTTAGACTTGAGTTTGTGGTAATTGAAACACCTGCCAGATTCTGTACGTTGGCCAAAACTGTTGATTGGTAATTGTTCAAGTTTGTGTTTACAATTGTATTAATTTTATTAACATTATCAGTATTTGCGAGATCAGCGGCAACAAGAGCATCAACTTGCTTATTTAATTCGGTATAAGCTGCTGCCTGTTTTTTCTCATCTTCAGTAAGTGTTACACCTGTAATACTTTTGTCATAAGCAATTTTAGCAGTTGCAATAGTAATGCTAGAATCAACACCAGCTGTAGTCCAAGCAGATGTTTTCATTGCAGTATAGGTACCTGCATAGGATTTCGAATTATATACCGTTTCATTTTCAATAGCACTTCTAATCCCATCACTGACCTGCTTTGTCGCATTCGCCTTTGTTGCAGATTCAACAGCAGTATTAAGCGTATCGACTGCACTCTTTAATTGTTTTTGAGCATCTGTGGCTGTAGATGCATTATAAGTACCACCCGTTACATAATTAATATCTGTAGTTGTTGCACCACGGAATGCATTAATTGCACTATCAATTACTGTTTGCTCAGAAGAACTTAAAGAACTATAGTTTACAAGATTCTCAATATTATTTTTGTAAGTATCAGCGATGCTATTAGAATATGACGAAGCTGTCATAGTAAATTTGCTAGCAGCTCCACTTTCAGATGACGATATAAAAAACCTTTTCTGTGTAGCATCGTAACTTGCATTTAATCCTGCGTTTTTACAAGTTTGAATAAAATCATTTACAGTTGTATTACTATTTACATCGAGAACAGTAGATTTGCTACCACTAGTTATATTGATTAAAGTTCCATCTGCAAAGTTCAAAGGAGAACCTACTAATTTGGTTGAAGTTGTCACTCCTGATACTGATAATTGTTTACCTGTAACATATTGCGCACTAGCCAAGGTATCTATCTGAATTTTCTGAGTTCCTTGTGGTGCACTTGTTGATGCAGTTATCTCAACTTTATCACTATTAGATGATGTTGCCCTTTTAGTCATATAGTTCTTTTGTAATCTCATCTTAGAGGCTTGATCAGTATAAAATTTATAAATCTTTGTATTTAATTCTTTCCACTTATCCTGTTCCCACTCTAACTTAGTTTTTTTATTCTCTACTCTAGTCTTTTTTATTCCTTGAGCACTCATTAATTGTTTAATTATCGACTCTGTATCCATATTAGATATCAGCCCTGTCATTCGTATAGCCATATCACATAACCTCCCTTATCTTTTTTCATCCACCAACAGTCCAGCTAACTCCCATATCTTTTCAATCATCTCAATGCTTTCCTCTGGTGGAATCTCCCGAATTACTTCTTTTGTATCTTTATCGATTACTTTAATCGATACTCTTTTTGTCTCTTCGTGAT
>JAEZUR010000131.1 GCA_023420935.1 Bacillota bacterium
CCTGACGATCTGTGGGATTTACTCTGATGTCACAAACGGTGGACGAACAGCACAAGCCATTTTTGACACAAGTAACAAAGATGTTTTGAGCGTCGACATTGCGGTCACATTTCTTGACCGACAGAACGTAGAGGCGGCAATATCACAATACAGGAAACAGTTCACTTTTGCTAAGATTACCAGCATTGACCAAAGCATCGGGCAGATGCTCGGCTCTATACGAGATGCTATTCAAGTGGCTTCCATTGTCGCTACCTTGGCAACCGTCCTGCTCACACTACTGGTCACAGTGCTGTTTATGAATATGCTGGTGGCGAAGGATCATTATCCTATTGCCATATTGAAATCATTGGGCTTCACCGATATGGATATTCGCAGGCAGTATCTTACGCGCTCCATCACCATACTAGCACTTGGCATAATCATCGGCACGATTCTTGCAAACACACTGGGAGAACTCGTCGGTATTGCAATCGTTTCTTCCTTTGGCGCGACAACCTTCCATTTTATAGTAAACCCATGGTTTTCCTATCTCGTCTCGCCTCTGCTAATCGCAAGTTGCGTTGTCGTCGCCACCATGCTGGGTGTTTCTGGCATACAAGCAATAAAAATTTCCCAACATATTAAGGAGGCTTAACATTATGAATAGCATTATTACAGGTAAAAATATTGTAAAAAACTTTGATAAGGGTAATGAGCAAACAAAGGTGCTGAACGGAATAAACGTGGAAATAGCAAAAAGCGAATTTGTTGCCGTAATGGGGCCGTCCGGTTCGGGGAAGTCCACACTGTTGTTCGTGCTTAGTGGCATGGATGAGATTACAAGCGGATCGGTGAAATTTGGCGATACTGAACTATCTGAACTTAGCGAAAATGCACTTACAGATATTCGCCGAACAAAAATGGGTTTTGTCTTTCAACAGCCCACCATGTTAAAAAACTTGAATCTTTTGGATAATATCATCCTCCCCGCCACCCATGAGGGAAAAAAGGATGTAGAAAAACTAACTCAAATGGCAAAGGACCTGATGAAGAAAACGGGGATTGCCGGGCTTGAAAACAGGGATACCACGGAGGTTTCGGGCGGCCAGCTCCAGAGAGCCGGTATCTGTCGCGCCCTGATGAATGCACCAGAGATTCTCTTTGCAGACGAGCCGACTGGAGCGCTCAACTCACAATCGGCAGAGGAAATCATGGGGCTACTTGTAAACATCAACAAGGAAGGCACAGCAATAATGCTTGTGACCCACGACATAAAAGTTGCAGCCAAGGCTGACAGGGTTCTGTTTACAAAGGACGGGAATATCGTTTCCGAACTACCGCTACAAAAGTTCAGCGGCAGGGATATGGAGACGCGAGAGAAAAAGGTACTCGCTGGAATGACAGCCGTGGGTATTTAGATACAATTAAAAATTCCAAATAGCCATATAAACTATGCCCATTATTTTTCTAAATGACTACCGCTCTCATTACAATGAAAGAATATTAGAACCGAATTTTTTACGTAAAAAACCGACAGAAGCAATAAGCTCCTATCGGTCTTTTTCTTTGGTATAAATTTATTTTATACTATTGTTGGCTTTAAATAGTGAAAAAACGGAATGTTTCTTGCTATTCCAAATAGAATTAAAACAATTATCACAATCACAAATAATCTCTGTTGGCCTTTGGTAATCTTAGTACTTTCGCCTTTCAAATATGTAATAATGTAATGGATAAAATACCATATTAAAACAGGAGAAACAATTATAGCTCCTGGATTATATCGAAACGCTTGATAAAAATCAAAATGTAATAAGGAAAGACACATTCTGGATACACCACAGCCTGGACAATAGATTCCTGTTACTTCATAGATTGCACAAGGAATTGCGATTCCAGTAACAGTCCAAAAAACTGCATATGCTAATCCAGCTGCTATTATGATAGATAGCGTAATAATTACTTTTTTCACTCTTTGTTTCATTTTATTAGTTCATCTTATTAAGTTCTGATTGCATTAAACAGTAGTTAACAATTCCTAAACCAAAAATCTGTAATAACAGATAAACGATAGCCATATCGGTACCATTGGTATCAATTCCACGATTCTGTTTCGCTACAGCAAGGTTTTGACCCATCTTGTATGCCCAGTAGATTCCATAGATACCACATGTTACTAATGTAAGTAAAAATGCAACTCCACCAGAAATAGAATGATCTCCACTTGCTTCTCCTATGTCATCTGTTAAAACGATAAACCAATAGATTCCATAGATTCCACATGTAAGAATTGTGAAAATAACACCCAATGCTATGTCACGATGTTTCATCATTATATCCTCCCTTTTCTTCATTTTATATTAATACGATATAATTAATTACGTAATTTGTCAATAAATTTTATTAATATATCTTTATTTTAATTTTATTTTAATTTCATTTTAATTTAATATTTTCCACATTTCATAAATGGCTTTTATTTATGGTATAATGAAAACAATACAATATCACTATAGAAAGGATGAATCAAATGTATGCACTTGTAACTGGTGCCTCTAGTGGGATTGGAAAAGATATCGCATTTTTATTAGCAAAGCGTGGCTATCACTTAATCATTGTTGCTAGACGCATGGATCGCCTAATGCAGTTAAAAAATCAGATTGAAAAAACTTGTTTGGTAAAGGTAAAGCCCATGTCCTATGATTTATCAGAAGAAGAAAATTGCTACAACCTTTTCGAAGCCTGTAAAAGCTACCCAATCAGTGTCGTTATAAATTCAGCTGGATTTGGCAAAGTAGGTTATTTTCCTGAAATTCCACTGGATTCTGAAATATCAATGATAAATACCAATATTATATCACTTCATATCTTAACCAAATTATTTGCAAACACAATGAAAAAGGGTAGAATCCTAAATGTTGCAAGCATGGCCGGATTTCAACCCGCTCCTACGCTTGCAACATATAGTGCTACCAAAGCATATGTTCTGAATTTTAGTGTCGGCGTCAATTATGAATTAAAAAGAAACCATCGTAAGGTTCATATTTCAACCTTATGTCCTGGACCTGTGGCAACTGAATTTGATCTGGTTGCTGGAGCTAACTTTTCCTTACATTCCATCACAGATAAATTATGTGCCAAAGAAGCTGTAGATGGGTTATTTAAGAATAAAGATATAATTATTCCTAGCTTTCAAATGAAACTCATTCACTGTGTGACGAAACTACTACCATATCGTATCATTCTGCCTATTGAATACAAACTTCAGACTAGGAAGTTAACTAAATAGTTCGAATAAACCGTCTGAAGGCTGCCATGCCTTCTTCGGTTCTTTTATATACACCTGCATGTTCTAAAACCTTAGCAAACACGATTCCGATCTCGTTCTGCAAAATACCTCCGACATTTTCCGCATTTATCTCTTCATATTCAGGTAAGAACTCTTCAACCCAATTTGCATGTTTTTCAATCATTTCATGGGAACGAATGTCCTTATTCTGGACGATATACTCACCAAGAATCTCCATTTCTTCTTTTAATCTAGATGGTAATACTGCTAGTCCCATTACTTCAATTAACCCAATGTTTTCCTTCTTAATATGATGGAGCTCTGCATGAGGATGGTATACTCCAAGTGGATGTTCTTCCGTAGTAATATTATTACGTAAAACTAAATCTAATTCAAATGTATCTTCTACTTTTCGGGCAATCGGTGTAATTGTATTGTGTGGTTCTTCTTTTGTATACGCATAAATAAACGCATCAGGATCAGAATAATCACGCCATTTTCCAAGAATGATATCTCCCAATTCAATTAATCTTTGTTCCTCTTTGCCTCTCAATCGAATCACTGACATAGGCCAATTAACAATACCAGCCTCAACATCTTCAAATCCTACGATAGAAAAATGCTCTGTCATTGGAGCTTTCGCCATAGCGAAAGAATAATTACCTCCTTGGAAATGATCATGGGTTAAAATAGAACCTCCAACAATTGGTAGATCTGCATTGGAACCTACGAAATAATGTGGAAATTGCTTTACAAAATCAAAAAGTTTACAAAATGCCGCCTTGTCAATCTTCATTGGCGTATGTTTACCACTGAACACAATACAATGCTCATTGTAATATACATATGGAGAATATTGAAATCCCCATTGCTGTCCATAAATAGTAACAGGAATAATGCGATGATTCTGTCTGGCCGGATGATTCACTCTTCCAGCATAGCCTTCATTTTCCTTGCAAAGTAAGCAAGCTGGATATCCGCTTTGTTTCGCTAACTTAGCTGCAGCAATCGCTTTTGGATCCTTTTCTGGTTTTGATAAATTAATGGTAATATCGATATCACCATATTCTGTTTTAGTTACCCATTTCACATCCTTAATGATGCGATATCTACGGATATAGTCTGTATCCTGACTAAGCTTATAATAATATTCGGTTGCTTCCTTTGGTGATACCTGGTATTTCTTTTGAAATACACGAATTACATCACTTGGTCTTGGTGTTAACAAACCCATTATTTTGGTATCAAAAAGATCACGATAAACAATACTATCTTCCTTCATGATTCCCATTTGGCAGGCATAATCCATTAATTCCGAAAGAACTTCTTCTAGATTTATCTTACTGTATTCTTCTACTGGCTCATCATATTCTTCTAGCTGAAACAATTGAAGTAACTGGTTGACAGCATAGATTCTATCAGTCTCTTCAATTAAACCTGTTTCCAAACCATATGTAACCAATTTTTTTATATTCTTGTAAATCATCTTATCTCCAATCTATGCTTCTTACTTCCAAAACAATAAATTCTACTTTATTTGGCATAACCATGTGGATGATTCTTATGCCAATTCCAAGCGGATTCAATAATCTCTTCTAGATCAGCATGTTCTGGATTCCATCCTAGGATTGTTCTTGCTTTCTCGCTGGAAGCAATTAATTTTGCCGGGTCTCCTGCACGTCTTGGTGATACAATTGCATTAATTGGATGTCCCGTCACTTTTCTTGCTGTTTCAATTACTTCATTTACTGTGAAACCAATTCCATTTCCTAAGTTAAAGATATTGCTTTCGTTACCTTTTACTAAGTAATCCACAGCTAAAATATGTGCTTGTGCCAAATCGGTTACATGAATGTAATCTCTTACACAAGTGCCGTCTTTGGTATCATAATCATCACCAAATACGCTGATTGCCTCTCTCTGGCCATTAGGTACTTGTAAGATTAACGGTATTAAATGAGATTCTGGATTATGTGCTTCCCCAATCTCACCACTTTCGTGAGCGCCACATGCATTAAAATATCTTAAGGAAACAAATCTTAAACCATGTGCCTTACCAGTCCATTTAAACATTTTTTCCATAGATAATTTGGTTTCACCATATGTATTGGTTGGTTCTGTTTTATCTGATTCTAAAATTGGAACACTTTCTGGTTCTCCATATGTTGCAGCTGTGGAAGAGAATACTATTTTATCAATGCCATGAGCAACCATAGATTCTAATAAAACTTTTGTTCCGCATAGATTGTTATCATAATATTTTAACGGATCAATCATACTCTCACCGACTAGAGAATTGGCTGCAAAATGAATTACTGCATCAATCTTTTCTTTATCAAAAACCTGATCTACAAATGCTCTATCACGAATGTCGCCTTGATAAAAACGAGCTTTTGGATGTACTGCCTCTTTATATCCAGTCTCTAAATTATCGATGATTACAACATCTTCTCCTTTGTCAATTAACTCATACACTGTATGAGATCCAATGTAACCTGCACCACCTAAAACTAAAATTGTCATATTATTATCCTCTCTTTCTTTTCCATATTATTACATTAGCATTATAAATCAACCTCTTATAAAATACTAGGTCCATTTCCAACTTCTACCACATAGAAGTCAGCCGCATACCCAATTTTACTCTGGTACGCATTACCTACATTTTTGATAAAAGATTCTACTTCATTTTCTTCCACAATACTAACAGCGCATCCTCCAAAACCAGCACCAGTCATTCTAGCACCTATCACACCCGGTTGCTTTAACGCTTCTTCTACTAAAGTATCTAGTTCAATACCAGTTACTTCATAATCATCACGAAGGGAATCATGAGATGCTACCATCAATGTTCCAAATAGCGCAAGATCCTGATTTTTGAGCGCTTCCACTGCTTTGATGGTTCTTTGATTTTCATATACTGCATGTTTTGCTCTTTTAACACGAATTGGATCTTGAATTACACTTTTGTGTTGTTCAAAAGCCTCTTCTGTCAACTCACCAAGAGACTGAATATCTACAACTTTCTGAAGTTCCGCCAATGCAGTTTCACATTCACTTCTACGTTCGTTATATTTTGATTCACCTAAACCACGTTTTTTATTTGTATTTAGAATTACGATTTTAATCCCTTTTAATTCAAGAGGTGCATATTCATAGGATAAATCAGCGGTATCTAAAAAGATTGCCTGATTTGTTTTTCCCATCGCAATTGCAAACTGATCCATAATTCCACAGTTTACACCGTTGAACTTATTTTCTGCATATTGCCCAATTAATGCAAGCTCAATAAGATCTACTTCTAATTGGAATAAATCTTTTAAAATATATCCAGTTAATATTTCTAAAGAAGCAGAAGAAGATAATCCAGAACCATTTGGAATATTACCATAAATCAAAATATCCATACCATAATCGATATGATAACCCTTCTCTCCTAAAGCCCAGATAACGCCCTTAGGATAATTAGTCCAGTTATCTTCCTTCTTATATGTAATACCTTCAATGGAAGATTCTAACATACCTAACTGTTCAAAATTCATAGAATAAAATCTTAATGTCTTATCCTTATTCTTTTTAGCAACTGCATAAGTTCCAATTGTTAAAGCACATGGAAATACGTGACCACCATTATAATCCGTATGCTCTCCAATTAAATTAACACGCCCCGGAGCAAAATAAACCTTCGCCCCATCAACCTCTCCAAAAACCTCTTGAAACTTTTCTAATAATTTTTTCTTCATATATAGCTCCTTTCCATTCAAAACCATTTATAACAATATTTCTGTTTTCTAACATCTTTTTTGTTCTTATCTTTATAATACCTCTGTTTTTACAAAAAGTAAATACCAAATAGTATAAATTATTTATTTTTTATTATCTCAAGTTTAAACACCATATCTAAAACCCAAACTCTAATATTCCAACCCAAAATAATTCTTATATTTATTACATTTTATTTTATCTTAGTCGTTTATCTTTTATCTATAGACTTTTATCTATTGACTAATATCTTCTATCTATTGACTTTTATCTACTATCTTTTGTCTTTTATCTTTTGTCTTTTATCTTTTGTCTTTTATCTTTTTTCAATTTCTATTTTATCTCTTGTCTTTTGTATCATTCTGCAACATATTAATTATTATTATCCACGTAGATTCAAGAAGAAAGTACATTCATGAATATGGCTGTAGATAGATTCAGCTTGGTCAGACCGACTGACGACGGCTGCTTATAATCGCGCAGACAACGAGCCAAGTGACTGTTTACAGTCATTTGGCGACTGTCCGCGTGACCACAAGTCGCCTTATGTTTCTTGTGGTATCGTCTTGAGACTCAGGAAAAAGCGACGCCAGCTTAAGCGGCGCTTTTTCTATGCTATGAGGCTCAAAAGCGAATATGCCTAGGAAGGTAAGGCGACCAAATGAATCTATCTACAGCCATATTCATGTCCACAACCTACCTTCTGCCACAGAAAAGTTACTCAAAAGTCAACTTCATAACAATATTTTGCCCATAATCCCCAAAACATTCTCCAAATATATTAATACCACCCACATTCACTGCTTCTTCTTTCACACCAAATCGCACTGATATGTATTCTTTGTCATAAAGATGATATTCTTTTATGGTTTTGTCGCCAATTTTCTCTTCATCAATATAGGTTCCCGCTTCGTTAATCATCCATGTTTTTAGAATTCCATATTGGGTATTCTTATCCGGCCACCAGTCTGGATTGAGACTGCCCCTTCTACCGCCAAAATCACTAGGGCATGTCCAAGTTCCTGCTTCTATATCATTAATCCATACCGTAATATCCGAATTATGATTTAGATTGTACTCATGATCTTCCGAACATAGTTCTGCTGATATTTCCATCTGCTTTTCTTTACGATCCTTTAAACTATGATTTGGAAAACGATATTCTACATATCCTTTCCCAAACCACAACAATTTAGTTTCAAATCGATCTGGGCTATAAAAACTTCTTGGCTCGTCCTCTTCTCCAATTGGACCTTTGGCGCCTGCTAAGCCGCAAGTAGGAGATACTTTATAATCAACATAGCTGCCAATTGGCATCCGAATGATCTCCGTGTCCTGAAGATTATTCATTATGGTATTCACTTCCACATAGATGTGATCTAACATAATATGACAGACCTTCATGGAGCCTCGAATTCCTGGTTGAAGAGACGTCTTAATCAGTCCTGCTTCTTCCAAAACCTTTACATGCGCTGCAGCAGACGATGCTGGAATTGATAGTGTTTCGGCTATTTCATTTATATTCAAATCACAACGTCGTAGATGCTTTAAGATTTCAATTCTAGCTTCAGCAGATAATGCTTTTGCTACGGTAGCTAGATGTTTTGAATCATCGAGATTCATCTTAATGGTTTGTATCATTTTATCACCTTTTCTCGAATTTTGTTTTATTACAGTTTTTTTGTTAGAATCAGTTTAACATAATATGATTATAAATACAATCACATACCCAAACTCAGATAGCGGAATGTAAAAAGACCATAACACTTTACTAAATGTTATGGTCTCTATCGTAACATATAAAATTTCTTATGCATTCTAACTATTTTGGTCTCTGTCTTCTTTCCATAATTGATACAACGCTCTACCTGATACATAAAGTAAGGCAATACCCGCAATAGCGAAGATTATCATTGCTCCAATGATAAATACTTTATATTTATCCTCGGTAGCTGATAATCCATTAATTAAGTTATAATCTGTATATAAAAGGTATAATGCAATTAAAATACGTATCGTATGATATGCCTTCCCCGATATTGGTTTTTTATCCAATTTGAACAACCCCATTCTTCTATGATAAAAACTGCGCTGGAAAAGAAATCATTCTTCTGTCCAACGCAGCTTTCGTTTATATGTTAGATAAATGCTTTAATTTTTGTATAAATACCTTCTGCATCTAAACCATATTTTTTAATCAATTCAGGTGCTGGTCCGGATTCACCGAATACATCGTTCACACCAATCTTTAATACTTTAGTTGGTGCATTGGCTGCTAATGTATCACATACCGCACTACCAAGTCCGCCGATAACAGAATGCTCTTCTACTGTAACAACTTTACCTGTTTCTTTTGCTGCTGCAATAATAAGTTCTTCGTCTAACGGTTTAATTGTATGAATGTTAATAACTTTTGCCTGAATACCTTCCGCTGCTAACTTTTCAGCTGCTTCCATAGATTCAGATACACATAATCCAGTAGCAACAATCGTTAAGTCTTTACCTTCACGAAGAGTAACACCTTTTCCTATTTGGAATTTATAATTTGCTTCATCATTAAATACAGGTGTTGCTAATCTTCCAAAACGTAAATAAACTGGTCCATCATGTTCCATCGCTGCTTTTACTGCAGCTCTTGCTTCTACATCATCTGCTGGATTGATTACTACCATTCCAGGGATTGTTCTCATTAAAGCAATATCTTCATTACACTGATGAGTGGCACCATCTTCACCTACGGAAATACCAGCATGTGTTGCACCGATTTTAACATTTAAGTGAGGATAACCAATAGAGTTACGAACTTGCTCAAAGGCACGTCCAGCAGCAAACATTGCAAATGTACTTGCAAATGGAATCTTACCTGTTGCTGCAAGTCCTGCTGCAATACCCATCATGTTACATTCTGCGATTCCACAATCAATATGTCTATCTGGATAAGCTTTCTTAAATACTCCAGTTTTTGTTGCTGCAGCTAAGTCAGCATCCAGTACGATTAAATTCTCATATTGTGCTCCAAGCTCAGTTAAAGCATTACCGTAACTATCTCTTGTTGCTATTTTTTTTACTTCTGACATAATGCTTCACCTACTTTCTCTAAATCTGCCATTGCTACAGCATATTGTTCATCATTTGGAGCGCTACCATGCCATCCAGCATTGTTTTCCATGAAGGATACATTCTTACCTTTTACGCTCGTAGCAATAATAGCAGTTGGCTGTCCTTTTGTTTCTCTTGCTGTTTTAAATGCAGCTGCAAGAGCATCAAAATCATGTGCATCTACATTTACAACATTAAAATTAAATGCTTTAAATTTTTCATCGATTGGATATGGTGAACATACATCACAAACTGCACCATCTATCTGTAAATTGTTATTATCAACGATAACAGTAAGGTTATCTAATTTTCTATGTCCAGCAAACATTGCTGCTTCCCAAACTTGACCTTCTTGGATCTCACCATCACCAAGTAAAGCATATACACGATAAAAATCATTGCTTAACTTAGCAGAAAGCGCCATACCAACAGCTGCAGATATACCCTGTCCTAAAGAACCACTGGACATATCAACGCCTGGAATATGTTTCATATCTGGGTGTCCCTGTAAATAAGATCCAACATGACGTAATGTTTTTAAATCTTCTACTGGGAAGTAACCACGATGGGCAAGTGTAGAATAAAGACCAGGAGCAATATGTCCTTTGGATAAAACCATACGGTCTCTGTCTGCTTTTTTAGGATCTTTTGGATCAATATTCATTTCTTCAAAGTATAAATAAGTAAGGATATCTGTTGCAGAAAGAGATCCGCCTGGATGTCCTGATTTTGCACTATGCACTGCGGTAACGACACCCTTACGGATCTCATTGGCAGTCTTTTGAAGTTCTAATTTGTTCATTTGATTACCACCTTTTCTTTATTCGTGACACGAAATCAACTGTGAGAAACACGCGAAATGTTATCAAACACGGTAAATGTTATCAAACACGGAACGTGTTTTCCACACGGGCACTCGCCAAATGGAACTATTTATAAACAATCAGATTTGTGCTAGCACATCTGATTGTTCCTAAATACTTCCACCCGTCTCATTGCCTTCGCGATCATTATAGCACATCTACAACTTTGGTTGCAATATATAACTCTATTTATTCACCGAATACTGCTTTGTAATCTTGTTGGAATTTTTCAATACCTTGATCTGTTAATGGGTGTTTTGTCATCTGCTCAATTACACTGTATGGTACAGTTGCAATATGAGAACCAGCTAAAGCACAGTCAGTCACATGAATTGGATTACGTACACTTGCTGAAATAATTTCAGATTCTAAACCATATATTTGGAAAATCTCAGAAATGGTACGAATTAAATCAATACCAGGCTGTGAAATATCATCTAAACGTCCAAGGAAAGGTGATACAAAAGCTGCACCTGCTCTTGCTGCAAGAAGTGCTTGGTTTGCTGAGAAAATAAGTGTTACATTTACTTTAATTCCTTCGCTTGCTAATACTTTTGTTGCCTTTAATCCTTCTACTGTCATAGGAATCTTAACAACCATGTTTGGATGAATTTTAGCAATTTCTCTACCTTCTGCAATCATACCCTCTGCGTCTACTGTAGTTGCTTTAACTTCACCACTGATTGGACCATCTACGATTGAAGCAATTTCTGCGATAACTTGTTTAAAATCTCTTCCTTCTTTGGCAATTAAAGATGGATTTGTAGTAACTCCGCAGATTACTCCCATAGCATTTGCCTTTTTAATATCCTCTACATTGGCTGTGTCGATAAAAAATTTCATTTTAAAATCCTCCTTATTTTTAATAACCTTTGATTAGTTAGTTTATTAACTAAACTATATCATATAATATTTACTTTGTCCATACAAGTACGTAAGAAAAAACATATTCTTTTCGGAATCGACGAAAACCCTATTTTAGTGATCCTCAGATCCTTGTCCATAATAAGCATTCGCACCATGTTTTCTAAAATAATGTTTATCCAACAAGAACTGAGGAACTCGTTCTACTCTTGGATTTAGAGTCATTGTTTTATAAGCCATCTCAGCAACTTTATCAAGAACGACAGCATTATATACAGAACCTTTTGGAGTTTTGCCCCATGCAAACGGCCCATGATTCTTTACTACAATTCCTGGAATTGCCATAGGATCTTGTTCTCCAATGGTTTCTACAATTACATTTCCAGTATTCTTTTCATAAGCTTGCTCAATTTCCTCCTTGGTTAAATCCCTGGTACAAGGAATGTCACCATAGAAATAATCAGCATGAGTCGTTCCAAATGCCGGTATGTCAAGACCTGCCTGTGCAAATGTAACTGCCCATGTGGAGTGTGTATGAACCACTCCACCAATCTCTGGGTAATTGTTGTATAAAACTAGATGAGTATCTGTATCCGATGATGGCTTGTACTTCCCTTCTACAATGGTTCCGTTTAAATCTACAACCACCATATCATCTGCTGTCATGTTATCGTAATCCACACCACTTGGCTTAATAACTACAAGACCTTTTTCTCTATCTATTCCGCTAACATTACCCCATGTATAGATAACCATGCCTTTTTCCTGTAATTCCATATTAGCTTCATAGACTTCTTTTTTTAATTGTTCTAACATTCCTTATCCTCCAAGTCATTCAGGGATTATTGCCCCCCTAATCTTTACTTTCTTGCTTCCGCCTTGATGGCTTTCAATCGTTTCATCACATCATTTTCTCCACGGCCAAAATAATCATGTAGCAGTTTATATTCTGCATATAATTTTTTATAAGCGGCAACATTTTCTGGAATAGGTTTATATGTTTTTTCTTCCACTTTACCCATAATTTTTGCTGCATCTACGATTGAATCATATCCGCCTTTTGCAGAACCAGCTGCTACCGCTCCAAACATAGCAGCTCCAAGAGCTGGTGTTTGATCAGAAGCAGAGATAAAGATCTCTCGATTCGTAACATCTGCATATATCTGCATCATCATTGCATTTTTCTTAGAAATACCGCCACATGCATATAATTCTGTAATTGGAACACCTGCATCTTCAAATGTTTCAATAATAATATTCTTACCATAAGCAGTTGCTTCAATTAAAGCACGGTACATTTCTTCTGGTTTGGTTGTTAATGTCATTCCAAGCATCATTCCAGTTAGATCCACATCCACTAAAACAGAACGGTTACCATTCCACCAGTCAAGAGCTAATAAACCACTTTCACCTACTTTTAATTTCTCTGCTTTTTCTGTTAAATACTGATGAATGTTTTTACCAGCAGCTTTTGCTGCAGCATGATATTCTTTTGATATACAATTATCTACAAACCATTCAAAATGATCTCCACAACAGGATTGACCAGCTTCATAACCAAAGAATCCTGGAAGAACACCATCTTCTACCACGCCACACATACCTGGAACGATCTTTTCTTCTGTTCCCAGTAGGATGTCACAGGTTGATGTTCCAATAATCATAAGCATCTTTCCTGCATCTGTAATACCAACTGCTGGTACAGCAACATGTGCATCTACATTGGCTACTCCAACGGCTGTTCCTGGTAATAGACCAATTTTGGCTGCCATCTCCTTTGTAAGTTCTCCAGCTTTTTCTCCCAGTGGATAAATCTCAGTACTTAATTTTTCTTCTACCACATTTTCAAGTTGAGGATTTAATGCTTTAAAAAATTCTTTGGATGGATATCCTTTTTGTTTATGCCAAAGAGCCTTATAACCTGCTGTACAGCTATTTCTCTTCTCTTCTCCGCATAACATCATAGTTACCCAATCTGTTGCTTCCATAAAACGATCTGCCATATCATAAATCTCAGGGGCTTCATCAAGAATCTGCATGATTTTAGGGATCATCCATTCGGAAGAAATCTTACCACCATAACGTGATAAGAATTCTTCTCCTCTTTCCTTAGCTATCTGATTCAAAAGATTCGCTTGTGCCTGTGCTGCATGATGCTTCCATAATTTTAGCCAAGCATGAGGATTTGATTTTAAATCCTCTCTAAAACAAAGTGGTTGCCCTTGTTTGTCAATTGGAAGCATAGTACATGCAGTAAAATCAATCGCTATACCGATTACATTTTCTGGATTTACCTGTGATTCATCAAGTACTGCTGGTATCGTAACTTCTAGCACTTCTAAATAATCTGCCGGATGTTCTAAAGCCCAATCTGGTTCTAGTGGAGTTCCATCAGGTAAATATTCATCCATTACACCATGTGTATACATTTTTACTGATTGTGCAATCATATTACCTGTTGCTACTTCGACTAAAACTGCTCTTCCAGATTGTGTTCCATAATCAACACCAATCGCATATTTTTTATCACCCATAGTCTTGACTTCCTCCTAGTATTAACGGAAAGCTGCTGCGTTCCATCTTAATTCATTTTTAAAATTTCTAATCGTTGTATCTTTGTCAATTACCACAGTTTCAATTCCCATAGCAGCGCCCCAATCTTCCATCTGTTCCACAGTTAAGTCATAGGAGAATGCTGTATGATGTGCTCCGCCAGCTAAAATCCACGCTTCTGCTCCAGTTGCCAAATTAGGTTCTGGTTTCCAGAATGCAGTTGCTACTGGCAGTTTTGGCATAGGAATATCTTGTGGTAAACACTCCACTTCATTGATAATTAAGCGGAATCGACTTCCCATATCTACTAAGGAAGTTGCCACTCCTCTACCTGGTTTTGATGTAAATACTAAACGAGCTGGATCTTCACGTTTACCCATAGATAAAGGATTTACTTTAATGCCAATCTTACCATTTGCAATGGTTGGGCATACTTCTAACATATGAGCTTGAAGGATTCCTTCTTTACCAGGAACAAGATTGTAAGTGTAGTCTTCCATAAATGAAGTACCTTTCGCATTTGGTGTTCCCTCTGCCATTAACTTCATTAAACGAACCATAGCAGCTGTTTTCCAGTCACCTTCGCCACCAAATCCATATCCAGCAGCCATCAATCTTTGAATTGCTAGTCCTGGTAACTGTTGTAAACCTGATAACATCTCAAAATTTGTAACGATAGCTTGATAATTTTTTTCCTCTAGGAATTTTTTAAACCCAATTTCGATACCAGCCTGAATTGCAACATGTTTCTTAAATTCTTCTGGATCTCTTCCGTCTAATATGATTTCATAAGTATCATAATACTCATCAACTAACGCATCCACGTCACCCTTAGACACGGCCTGAACATATTCAGCGATATCAGTGATGTTGTATGCATCGATTTCCCATCCAAATTTAATGTGGGCTTCTACTTTATCTCCTTCTGTAACAGCAACATTTCGCATATTGTCGCCAACACGTAATACACGAATATGGCTACTTTCCATGATACCAATTGCAGTTCTCATCCAATCAGCAATTCTCTTTTGAACCTCGCTGTCATCCCAGAAACCAACAATTACTTTTCTTTCGATTCCCATTCTGCTTACAATATGTCCATATTCTCTATCTCCATGGGCAGATTGATTAGTATTCATAAAATCCATATCAATGGAATTATATGGAATTTCTTGATTAAACTGAGTGTGTAAATGAAGTAACGGTTTTCTGAATTCTTGTAATCCTAAAATCCATGACTTTGCTGGTGAAAATGTATGCATCCAAGTAATAACACCTGCACACTCTTCATCTGCATTTGCATCATTAAATGTCTTACGTATGGATACATTATCAATCAAAGTAGGTTTTAGAACAACTTCAAATGGTAATAAACCAGATTTGTTTAAGCCTTCTACCATAATTCTTGAATGCTCTGCTACTTCCTTAAGACATTCGTCCCCATAAAGACTTTGAGATCCTGTTGCAAACCAAAATTTGTACTTCTTTCCATTTAACATAATATTTCCTCCTTATAATATAAATCATATTTGTAATGAGAAACTTTTTTCTCATATACTTATCTTTTTATGCAGGATTCACGTATGACAAGCTCAGGTTCAATTAATCTCCCTACTTTGCTATCCTGTTCTTCCATTCCATTAATCTTTTCTAGGAGTAATTCTGCAGCCATTTCTCCTAATCTGTTCTGTGGATGTGCGATGGTTGTTAATTTTATAGCTCCATTTTCTGCAATCAAGGAATTATCATATCCCGTAATAGAAACATCTTTTGGAACTTGTATGTTATAGTTAGACAAGACACTCATTACTTCAAATGCAATTTGATCGTTGTAACATACAACTGCATCCATGTTTGATTGATTTTGTATCAGCATTTCAATTGCAGCTGCAGGTTTTATGTCCCGGTCTTCTGTATGAAACCATATTACGTAATTGGGATCATACAAGATACCCGCTTCTTGCAACGCCTTGCAATAACCTTTATGCCTTGCATCACCTTGTACATCATCTGCTTTAAACACACCTATAATATGCTTATGCCCCAAATCAATTAAATGTTTTGTAATGAGATAACCACCTTTTATGTCATCCATTATAATAGTAGGCTTATTTTTCATCTGAGGATAGGAACCTTGAATAAAAACGTAAGGAATACCCATACGATCTAATGTCTCGTATAAATTCATATGTTTACAAAATATTTGGCTTTTACTTGGTTCTATTATCAACCCATCAATGTTTTTTGTTAAAATATCTTCTAAACATTTTGCCTCGTTTTTTCTACTGTTCCCCGTATTCTTCAAAATAATACTATATCCATTTTCCGTTAGAACCTTATCAATACCTTGTATTACACGTGGAAATATATAGTCCGAAATATATGTAGTAATTACAGCAATATTTTTTGAACTACTTAAATTTTTCAAACGATACGTGCAATAAGTACCCCTACCATGTTCTGCCGCAATATAACCTTCATTGGTTAACATAGATAATGCTTTTCGCACTGTATGTCTACTAATACCATACTGATCAGACAATTCATTCTCAGATGGTAATTTATCACCCGGTTGTATCGTTCCAAACAAGATATCATTTTTTAATTGTTCCATTAGTCTATAATACTTAGGTTTACCATTTCCTTTTATCATATAATGCCTCCTACATGTATAATTATAAAACTTGTACGCACATATCTACAAGTTGTTTTTTTAATTAAGACTGTTGCCATGCAACAGCCTTAATTATTAATATTTATTAATACCTCACAGTAGCCAGGAGTTCACAAAGTGAACTCCCAAAGTCTCGGCATAGCCGAGACTATTTTATTGGAACCAAAATTCCTTCATATCATATTTATAAACATGGTTAATATCTGATTTCGTATTACCTTTATATTGCTTGATTAGTTTTCCACTTACATCATATTCTCCATAAATTGCAGCTTTTCCTGAATTTATTATGTGATTCCCTTGGTATTTTAATACGCTACCAAGTGTGGAGGAATATGGCACTTGTATATCTTTAATCAACTCATAGGATCCGGCAGTTTCATCAATAAGATATTTATAGAACATCGAATGATCTGCCGTATGATTTTTCGTGCCTATCCCCGCAAACTTTTTCCAATCATATTTTGGTCTAGTTGGTGAACTGCCATAGTTATTGTTAAAAAGGTAAATATAATACTGCCCCTCTGGTAATGTTGTATCCATTTCAAACTGAACGCTAGTTTGACCAAATTGGGCGTTGTAACCTTCATTCTCATCTATAACAACCTTTTCAAGCACCTTATCCTTATAATTTGTTCCTTTCCAGATAGATTGCTCTGCGATTATATATGCTACTTCTGGTTTCTCACTGTTGATTTGATTGATTCGAAATACGGAAGATAACTCACTTGAGCTTAATAATATATCATTGGTTCCTGCTATCGCAATTGAATTCAATCCAACCCAATTTAATGATTTACTTCCTTTTGGTTTTTTTGCTTTTTTCTTTATCTGTGGAAGAAGTGTTTCCATATCAATAATTTTTTTGACTTTTCCAGTTTTCATATCAACCGAAAGCACTAAATCTTCCACTGATTTAGATTGTTTGGAAGGATCTGTTGCCAATACTAACAAGTGTCCAAAACCATCATAAACAAAATCATGGTGCTTTCTATACTTACCTAAATCATATATTTTTGTAACTTGTCCTAATGGAGTAACCTCAGCCAACTTATTTACACCATAATCATATATCATTTTTCCTTCTATCAATTCAATGGAATCCGATTGATCATTGGTCAAAGGTATGATTCCTCGTAACACACCAGAGTTGTCATACAAATAACTAGTGCACTCCTTCTGTTTACTTGAATTATTCAAACCAAGTACATAAAACAGTCCATTGGATAACTGAGTTTTACTATTTCCAGTGGTAGTTGCCAATTTTATAGGCGCTTTTGTAGAAATATCAGCTAAATCAATCTTATAAGTCACCTTATTCAAAAGCTGGTTTCGTTCATTATATAATTTTAAAACAATGTAATTTTCCATATCAGGTATTAATCCAACTAATTGATACTCATGCTTTCTCGTCAGATTACCACTTTCCCCGTTATATAACGTTCTTGTAAAGTCTGGTATCGCCGCATCTTTAACAGATATCGTATACTTTAGATAGGTTGGTTCTGAATTCTTAAAATAAACATACATAGATAACGCATTGGTACCAAATGGGTTGTATGCCCATAACGGACTGGAGAACGTGTAATCACGTTTCCTTTTAAGCTTATCTAGTTTGTCTTTCACTTGTTCTGATTTACTCACGTTATAAATTGCTTGATTATTCTGAAAGGAAAAAGTTTCG
Source organism: Bacillota bacterium (assembly GCA_023420935.1). Classification (GTDB taxonomy): domain Bacteria; phylum Bacillota; class Clostridia; order Lachnospirales; family Lachnospiraceae; genus Mobilisporobacter. The sequence continues at coordinate 18,771 of JAEZUR010000131.1, forward strand.
ACATTCTGATTCGCACCAGTCCGATATAAAACAATACTATCATTGTCATTAACACTTTCTTTTTTATCAGTTACTACGTCCATTTCCTCTTGTTGCTTTACCATTTCAATATCTTCTTGCGTTGTTTGACTCTTAGACAGCATAAAGACTGCTGTTCCCATAACAGCTAGCATTATAATACTTGTAATTAGAGCAACAGTTAGGTACTTTTTCATGAATTATTCTCTCCGGTCTCTTCTTATGTTTTAATATCTTTCTTATAATAATAATTTAATACATTAGGATAGAAAATGCAACTATATTGTCTCGGCTATGCCGAGACGTTGGGAGTTCACTCCGTGAACTCCTGACATGATAAACAAATCTCGTGCTATGCCGAGATGTTGAATGTTCACAAAAAAAGTTCAGGAAATATACGGACTGTATATTTCACTGAACTTTCTAATTACATTTTTATGTTTTAAAACTACTGTTATTACTTTGTTTAGATTACACCTTGTGCAATCATAGCGTTTGCTACTTTTTCAAAACCTGCAATATTAGCTCCCACTACGTAATTACCTTTTTTACCATAACGTGTTGATGCGTCATCCATGCTATGGAAAATATTAACCATGATTCCTTTTAATTTTGCATCAACTTCTTCAAATGTCCAGCTTAATCTTTCACTGTTCTGTGACATTTCAAGACCAGACGTAGCAACACCACCTGCATTCGCTGCTTTACCTGGTGCAAATAAAACACCATGTTCAATTAAGTACTCAGTTGCATCTAAAGTTGTAGGCATATTTGCGCCTTCTGCAACTGCAAAACATCCATTTGCTACTAATGCTTTCGCATCATCAAGAAGTAATTCATTCTGTGTTGCGCATGGAAGTGCAATATCACATTTCACTGTCCAAACACCACGTCCTTCATGATATTCAGAATTTGGTCTATAATTTTTGTATTCTGTTAATCTAGCACGTTTTACTTCTTTAATCTCTTGTAATACTGCTACATCAATTCCGTCCGGATCATAAACCCATCCATTGGAATCACTTACTGTTACAACGTTAGCACCTAATTCTTGTGCTTTTTGAGTTGCATAAATAGCCACATTTCCTGAACCTGAAATAGCAACCGTTTTACCTTTGATATCTTTACCATTACATTTTAACATCTCGTCTGTTAAATACAATAAGCCGTATCCAGTCGCTTCTGTTCTGGCTAAAGAACCACCATAAGATAAACCTTTACCTGTAAGAACACCTTCGTATACGCTCTTAATCTTTTTATACTGGCCAAACATATAACCTATTTCTCTTGCGCCGGTTCCAATATCTCCTGCTGGTACGTCGGTGTCAGCACCAATATATTTGCATAATTCAGTCATAAAGCTTTGGCAGAATGCCATTACTTCTCTGTCTGATTTACCTTTTGGATCAAAATCAGAACCACCTTTACCACCACCCATTGGTAGGCTAGTAAGTGAATTCTTAAAAATCTGTTCAAAACCTAAGAATTTAATGATTCCTAGATTAACAGATGGATGTAAACGCAAACCACCCTTATATGGTCCAATGCTATTGTTGAATTGTACACGGTAACCTGTGTTAACCTGTACTTGTCCCTTATCATCTACCCAAGGAACTCTGAATTTAAATTGTCTGTCTGGTTCTACAATTCTCTCCAGTAATGCTTCTTTTCTGTAAAGTGCTTCATTCGCATCAATAACTGGTCTAAGAGATTCTAAAACCTCTTTTACTGCTTGGTGAAATTCTGGCTCTGCAGGATTTTTCTTCACCACTAATTCGATGACTTCATCAACGTAACCCATAATCTAATCTCCTTTAATCTAATTTTGCACGAAAAAAAGCCTCAACTTTATACACCAGAAATGTATATTCTTAAAAAACGAATACACAAATAAGGCAGTATGGAAATGTCTCAAAAATTACAAACAATGATCTGAAAGTAATTTTTTTACATAACCACGCTACCCCCCTTTTTTGCAATAAAAAAGTGCGTACGCGAAAAAATGCGCACACACAATAGTCTGCAAAAATTGGTGTAAAGTGACGCCTTTGTCCTTTGCAAGAATTATTATATACCCCAATTTTAGTAAATGCAATACTTTTCATAATTAATAATGCAAATTTTTTCTATTTGTGATATACTGTCATAAGAAAATTTTTTAAGAAAGGAAAAATTATGATTGACCCAGACACATATACGATAGAAGACTATTTAAATCAAGACTTCTTATGTTCTTGTGAAAAAACGCATAGTGTTTCAGTTAAAAAAATTGTAATTGAAGAGAACGCACTTTCTAAGTTAGCTGATATCATTACATCCTTTGGATATAAAAAAGCGTTCTTTCTATATGATCAGACTACTTATCCAATTGCTGGTCAAACAATAGAACAAATTATGTCAAAACATAAGCTGTTCTACTCATCTTATATATTGCCAGACAAAGAACCAATTGCAGATGAAAAAACTCTGGCCGATGTTCTAATACATTTTGATAACACCTGCGATTTTATGATTGCAGTGGGAAGCGGCACCTTAAACGATACCTGTCGTTTTATCAGTTACCAGATGAACTTGGATTATTCTATCATAGCAACCGCTCCATCTATGGATGGTTTTGCATCAAATGTCGCTCCACTCATAACCAATAATATGAAAGTTACTTATACCGCACAGGTACCAGTATTTATACTTGGAGATTTAAATATTTTAAAAGAAGCTCCCCTTTCCATGATTGCAGCTGGTGTTGGAGACATTCTTGGAAAATACACCTGTTTATGCGACTGGCAGATGGCACATATCATTAATGACGAGTACCATTGCCAAACTTTAGTGTCTATTGTTAGTAAATCAATACGATCCATTGTAGAAAATATTGATCAGATAGAAAAACGAGATCCTAAGGTGATCAGACATATTATGGAAGGTCTTATATTATCAGGAATCGCTATGAGTTTTGCAGGTAATTCAAGACCAGCATCTGGAAGTGAACACCATATATCTCATTACTGGGAGATGATGTTTCTTTTTGAGAATAAGAAAGCAATTTTACATGGTACAAAGGTAGGAATCGGAACCGTCGCGGTTCTAAAAGCTTATGAATTGTTATTGAATAAAACCATTGATTTTAATAAAGCACGTGAAGCTATATCTTCTTTTTCCCAGACTGATTGGGAGAATAAAATGAAACGTTGCTATGGTAAAGCTTGGAAAGATGTAGTATTATTAGAGAAAGAAACAGGAAAGAATCAACCTGCATCCGTTATAGAGCGACTTAATAAGATGGAACATTCCTTTGACCTTATTAAAACAGCTGCGAATGAATTACCAACTGCTGATTCGATCGTATCTATGTTGAGAAAACTTCATGCTCCTATAAAGCCATCTGATGTTGGCATTGAGGACAACGTTTTCTTAGATAGTTTTAATGTTGCGAAGGAACTTCGTAATAGATATGGATTATTACAAATGTTATTTGATCTAGGTATATCCGAAGAGATAGGTATAGATGTACTAGATTATTTTAGGAGGATTTAATCATGAATGACCCCACAGTGGCCGATATTATTGTACAACTGTTGTTTTTAATGTTTTTAACTTTAGTCAATGCATTCTTTGCTTGCGCTGAGATGGCAACCGTTTCAGTTAACAAGAATAAGCTTTCCATGCTGGCTGATAACAAGAATAAGAAAGCTATACTTGTACAGAATCTATTAAAAGATCCGACGAAATTCTTATCAACCATTCAAGTTGCGATAACACTTTCCGGATTCTTCGCCAGTGCTTCTGCTGCAACTGGAATCTCAACATACCTGAATCACTTTTTAACAGGATTGAATGTACCTTATAGCAGCCAAATATCACTGGTTTTAATTACCATAGTCTTATCCTATTTTACATTAGTATTTGGCGAATTAGTACCAAAACGTATTGCATTACAAAAAGCAGAATCCATCAGTTTAGCATCTGTTAAGCCGATCTTGGTTATCTCAAAAATAGCTTCACCATTTATTAAATTACTTTCTGCTTCTACTAGTTTAGTTTTACATATATTAGGTATGAAAACTGATGACTTAGAAGAAAAGGTATCCAAGGAAGAAATCAAATCATTAGTCGAAGCAGGTCAAGCACATGGCGTGTTTAATAAATACGAAAAGGATATGATCTATTCCATCTTTGAATTTGATGATATTGTAGCTAGAGAAATCATGACTCCTCGTACTGATGTATTTGCTATTGATATTAATGAGCCATTAGATGAATATTTAGACGAGTTATTAGAGTCAAGACATTCTAGAATTCCTGTTTATGATGAAGATATTGATGATATTATTGGAATACTTTATATTAAAGACTTCTTTATTGAAGCAAGAAAGAAAGGGTTCGATCAAGTAAATATACGACCTCTTCTTCAT
>JAEZUR010000150.1 GCA_023420935.1 Bacillota bacterium
GCCGTGAAATATGCTAAGAAGTATCTTCCACAAGTTCAGTATTCTCTTGAGGATGCAAGTCGATCTGAATTTGAATATATGTGGAAAACAATTGATGCAGTAGTAAAAGCAGGAGCCACAATAATAAATGTACCAGATACAGTGGGATTTGCCATACCAGAACAATTTGGTCAATTAATCTATAGAATAAATGACAGGCTTAAAAATCTAAATCCAGATGTATTATTAAGTGTTCATTGTCATAATGATACTGGTCTAGCTACGGCTAATACCTTAGCAGCAGTTCGTAATGGAGCGGATAAGGTGGAATGTACGATAAATGGTATTGGAGAAAGAGCAGGAAATACCTCGTTAGAAGAAGTAGTGATGGGAATAAAACTGCATGAAGAGTATTATGATGGTCATACCAATATTGATACCACTCGAATCTACGAATCTTCTCGAATGGTTAGTGCTACCATGGGATTGGATGTACAAGTGAATAAAGCAATTACAGGGGAGAACGCATTTGCTCATTCCTCAGGAATCCATCAAGACGGATTGTTAAAATCGAAGGATGTGTATGAAATTATGGATCCAGAAACCATTGGAGCACCGCCAATGGAGATTGTTTTAACTGCAAGGTCTGGAAAACATGCTTTTTTACATGTTACGAAAAAATTAGGATTTGAGATGAAGGAAGAAGAAGTCTCTTCGTTATATCAGGAATTTTTAAGCATGGCAGATGCTAAGAAGGAAATCTATGATAATGATATTTTAACCTTACTAAAAAATAGTCCAATTGCAAAAAGTAGTGTAGAGAAAGAACTTTGGCAGTTAGTAGAATATCAGATGACAGCAACCAGTAGTTTACCATCTGCTACAGTTAAACTGATAAGAGGAAATGAAAGTATCATTAAGAGTAGTGATGGATCAGGTGTGATTGATGCATTATATAGTGCCATAATAATGGCCGTCCAATTACCGATTGAATTAATAGAATACCGTATTCACAACTTAAGCCGGGGTAAGGGTAGCCTAGGTAAAGTAACAACTCAGATTAAATATGGAGATAAGTTATATCATGGGAAAGCTATAGAAGTAGATGTGATGAAAGCTAGTGCGTTTGCATTTATTAATGCAGTGAATAAGATTATATTAGAACAGTAAGTATGTTAAATTATTTTACATTAAAATAAAAGTGGTTGATGAAAAATTAGTACGTTATTACTATTTTCATCAACCAATTCGTAATTAAAAAAAGAATTAGCTATTCTGAGAAACAATTGCTTGATATGCAGGTAGATCAGTATGTATATCATCTTTTAAAGGATTACGTTTATATTTTACTATTTTATAGAATTGATAGATAAATACTGCAATATTTGATCCTAATGCTAATGCGCTCACTATGAATAGTGCTGTTTCGTTATGTGAAGATTTGACTGCAAATTTTGAAGTATCAACAAATGCAGGGAAGCACATAACAAACATCATCCAGATTGCCAAGGTCTGTGCACGGTGTTGTAACCAAGCGCCTTTCTTAATGAAGAAAGCTGGGATTGTACAGGAGATCAATAATGCAGCACCAGCATAAAAGGCATGATCAGAAACACAATTGTAAACATAGGCAAAGTTCCATAGATCGTATGCGATAACCCAGAACCATAACTGATCTGGCCATAACATATCCTGTTTTTTGTCTTTCCCTATCATAATGCCAAACCATCCAGAGATTGTGATAATATTTAATATACCAGCAATCCCATTCATAATATGCCAAGGTCCAGCAACCATTGTAACGCCATCCACAAGACCATTTAAATTGGTACACTGGAAGTCTCTAATTACCGCTTCCATAATATTAATGGATAGAATAAGTGGTGGGAAAATCAATAAGAATTTGTTATTTCTACAGCTTTTGATAAAACGTAAAGCCATAAAACCTAAGCATCCTGCTAAAGCAGAATATACTTTTGCCCAGTGGAACCAAGTTCCAACACTAGAGCCTTCACCAGCAGTTTTTGGCCATACAGCAAAAGTAAGGATAATTGGTAGCACTAGAAATAATCCAAGTGAAATCCATTTACTAGCACGTGCCAATTCATTTACTAGCATAAGTCCAACCAGTACAGCAATCCACATTAGTGCGGAATACCAAGGTATAGATTCAAAAAGAAACATAGTAACCCTCCCATTTGGTTATATAAATTTTATGGTATTATTTTACTATAGTTTAAGTTGATTGGAAATAGACAATCCTAACATTATGTATAAAATATTGTTGGAATGTCATAAGATTTTGTAAAAAATAAAAAAATGTCGAATTGCGCTTGGCAGGTTACGTATGGAATAGTATAATAGCCATAGAATTTTATGGAGGGTTAACAAATGAATTATAGTATAATAGCAGGACCAGCGATTGGAGCCGTCATTGGTTATGGTACTAATTATATTGCAGTAAAAATGTTATTTCGCCCGTTGAAACCTGTAAGAATAGGTAAGTTCACACTACCTTTTACACCAGGAATTATACCAAAAGGCAAAGACCGTCTAGGTAAGGCGCTTGGTAAAGCGGTGGGTGGAACTTTAATAACGGAAGAAGAACTTGTTAAAACGATGCTTTCCGAGGAAATGAAACAAAAGGTTGGTTATGAAGTAAAGGCAATCATACAGAAGAATCTAGATAATCAAAAGGAAGTCGGTGAACTTTTAAGTGAATATCTTGGTCAAACTGAATATGAGAGTAAGAAAGAAGCCGTTAGCTCTGTAATAGCAGATAAGTTAGTGGAGAAGGCTATCAATCTTAGTGTTGGAACAATGATAGCCAATGAAGCAGTAAAAGCTGTCAAAGAGAAAGTAAAAGGCACATTATTAGCAATGATGGTAAATGATCAGCTTCTTAGTTCCTTCATAGAACCAATCAGCACAGGAATCGATGACTACATCAAAAATAATGGCGTAGAATTATTGGAACCCCAAGTTTGTTCAGAGCTTGATCATGCAGCGAATAAAACGATCGGGGACGCAGCAACCTATCTAAACACTAGTGATCTTCCTATAGAAGAAATAGTAGTAAAGATTTATGAAAATTTCATTCATAGTCGATTACGATCCATACTAGAACAAATAGATATAGAAAGCATGGTAGAGCGCAAGATTAACGAAATGGATGTATTAGAACTTGAGGAATTGGTTCTAAGTGTAATGAAAAAAGAACTAAATGCTGTTGTAAATCTAGGTGCCCTAATTGGATTCCTATTGGGATTATTCAATCTTTTGTTTTAGCAGAACATGGAATAAGCATTGAAGTAACCATTTTCTTATGTTATAATACTCGCGAAGGTACTTTTCCTTGCTCGCAAGGGGAAAAGTACCTGCGGGACAATTGTGTAGCGTAGCGAAACAATTGTATACTCGCGAAGACAATTTTCCTACGTTATTGCAAGGGGAAAATCCGCTATGCGGGATACAAAAGCACTTTTTAGAAGGGAGTCTTACATTTATGGATAAATATAAGATTTTAGTGAAAGGCATTGTTAAGTATGAAGGTAAATATTTAATTATAGAGAAATGGTATGATGATCGTATCATCAATCCTTACCAATGGGAATTTATTGACGGGAAAGTTAACTTTGGAGAGTCTCCAGATAAGGCTGTTATTCGTACCATTAATGAGCAGACCGGTCTTTTGGCAGAAATCGATCGGATATTATACACTTGGTCTTTTATGGTAGGTGAGGTTTGCAATATCGGAATTGCATATTCTTGTTTAACAGAAGCCGATTCTATCATTTTGTCGGAAGAATTAAATGATTTCCGATGGATTCCAAAGGAACAGATTTCTCAGTTTATTGAAAATAAAGCAGTATTAGCTGATATTGATAAGGCAGAGCTGTAGTACTAGATAACAAGAAGAGATGTTGATTAACTTTGGTAGATAGAAAGGAAAAAAGCGATGAAAATATTAATAAAAAATGGACATGTGCTAGATCCTGCTACCGGTAAAGATGGAATATTTGATTTATTAATTGAAGAAACTCTAATTAAGAAAGTGGAGCCAATCATAACAGAAGAGTGTGATCAAGTCATTGATGCCTCTGGTAAATATGTTATGCCAGGCTTCATTGATTTGCATGTCCATCTAAGAGAACCGGGGTTTGAATATAAAGAAACAATCCTAACCGGATCAATGGCGGCAGCCAAAGGGGGATTTACCTCCATCTGTCCAATGCCGAATACCAGACCGGTCATTGATAATAAATATATGATAGAATATCTTAAGTTGAAGGCTGAAAAGGAAGCTGTGGTACACATTCTTCCTGTTGGAGCAGTTTCCAAAGATCAAATGGGAACTGAACTTGCTGATATTGAAGGTATGGTAGAAGCAGGTGCATTAGCGATTAGCGAAGATGGCAAATCGGTTATGGATACTGCTCTTTATTATAAATCCATGAAAATTGCAGCCAAGACTGGAATAACAGTACTGGCTCATTGTGAAGATAAAAGCTTAGTTGGAAATGGAGTTATGAATGCTGGAGCCAAGGCTGAGGAACTTGGTATGGAAGGCATCACCAATTCAGTAGAAGATGTTATCACTGCAAGAGATATCCTTATGGCAAAAGAGACCAATGCAAAATTGCATTTATGCCATTGCTCGACCAAAGACAGTGTGGCGTTAGTTAAGATGGCAAAAGAAATGGGACAACAAGTAACTGGTGAAGTGTGTCCTCATCATTTTACCTTATCAGATGCTGATATTATGAGAGATGACGCCAATTATAAAATGAATCCACCACTTCGAAGTAAAGCGGATGTGCAAGCATTAAAAGATGGGCTTAAGAATAATATTATGGATGTAATAGCCACTGACCATGCACCTCACAGCAAAGAGGGAAAAGAGAAATCTATAAAAGATGCTCCTTTTGGAATCGTTGGATTAGAAACAGCATTTGCCCTTACAGTTACAGAATTAGTTCGCCAAGGTTATTTAACACCAATGCAAATGGTAGAAAAATTAAGCTGCAATCCAGCAAATGTGATAGGAGTAGATAAAGGAAGTTTGCAGCCTGGATATATGGCAGATCTCGTAATAGCAGATATGGAAGAAGAGTACACCATTGACAGTAGCCAATTTGTATCAAAAGGTACCAATACACCATTTGATGGAAAAAAAGTTTACGGTAGAATCGAGCAGACCTTTGTAAATGGAAAGCTTGTATATAAATATTAGTAAAAAACCAGGAGGAACAACATGATTAACAAATTAGTAAAAAAAATTGAGAACCTCAGTGCCCCAATTGTGGTTGGACTAGATCCTATGATGGACTTTGTACCAGAGCATATTACCAAAAAGGCTTTTGCAGAATATGGAGAAACACTGGAAGGCGCTGCAGAGGCAATCTGGCAGTTCAATAAAGAGATTGTTGACGCAACATATGATTTGATCCCAGCGGTGAAACCACAGATTGCTATGTATGAGCAGTTTGGAATTCCAGGTTTGCAAGCATTTCATAAAACAGTAGAGTATTGTAAACAAAAAGATCTTGTTGTAATTGGTGATATCAAGCGAGGAGATATTGGCTCCACTTCAACGGCTTATGCAGTGGGACATCTAGGTAAAGTAAAAGTAGGTTCCAATTCTTTTTACGGATTTGATGAAGACTTTGTCACCGTGAATCCTTATCTTGGATCCGACGGAGTGAATCCATTTATTGATGTTTGTAAGGAAGAAAAGAAAGGTTTATTCATCCTGGTTAAAACCTCTAATCCTTCCAGCGGAGAATTCCAAGATCAATTAGTAAATGGAAGACCGTTATATGAATTAGTTGGAGAAAAGGTTGCCCAGTGGGGTGAAGAACACATGGGTGATGCTTATAGTTATGTTGGAGCAGTGGTTGGAGCAACTTATCCTGAGATGGGAAAAGTCCTTAGAAAATTAATGCCAAAAACGTATATACTAGTACCAGGCTATGGTGCACAAGGCGGCAAGGCAGAAGACTTAGTACATTACTTTAATGCAGATGGCTTAGGCGCTATCGTTAACTCCTCCAGAGGAATCATAGCAGCTTATAAATTAGCTGGATATGAAAAGTTTGGTGCAGAACATTTTGCAGAAGCATCCAGACAAGCAGTAATTGATATGAAAGAAGATATTATGGGCGCATTGACAAAGAAAAATAGATAATTATTAGCATAGTATTGTGATAGAAAAGTGAGGTTAACATGGCGGATAAATTTATGAGTACAGCTACGATTACCCGTTCTGACTGTTTGGCAGAGGGAGTCTACAGTATATGGATAAAAAATCAAGAGATGGCAGACCAGGCAAAAGCAGGTCAATTCATTTCTCTATATTGTAACGAAGGAAGCAGATTATTACCAAGACCAATTAGTATCTGCGAGATTGATAGAGTAAATGGATCACTACGTTTAGTTTACCGTGTTCTTGGTAAAGGAACAGAGGAATTCTCCAAGATGAAAGAAGGAGATACCATTACTGTTATGGGACCTTTGGGCAATGGGTTTATACCAGAAGGCTCAAAAGCTCTTATTATCGGTGGTGGAATAGGAATTCCGCCAATGTTAGAACTTGCGAAAACATTGAATTGTAAGAAAGAGATTGTGTTAGGTTATCGTGATGTTTTATTCCTAAATAAAGAACTAGAAGCATATGGTAATGTGTACGTTTCTACGGAAGATGGTAGTGTTGGTACCAAAGGTAATGTAATCGATGCGATTCTAGAGCATAACATAGATGCAGATATCATTTACGCATGTGGACCGACACCGATGCTACGCGGTGTAAAAGAGTATGCAGAAAAACATGGTATTACAGCTCAACTTTCCATGGAAGAGCGTATGGCATGTGGAATTGGAGCTTGTTTAGCTTGTGTATGTAAGACAAAAGAAAAGGATCATCATTCCAATGTGAATAATAAGCGTATCTGTAAAGATGGACCTGTATTCTATGCAACGGAGGTTGAATTATAATGAATTTAAACGTGAAGATTGCAGGTGTGGAATTTAAGAATCCGATTATGACAGCTTCTGGTACTTTTGGATCAGGATCTGAATACAGTGAGTTTGTTGATTTAAATTGTCTAGGTGGCGTGGTTACCAAAGGGGTATCCAATATACCTTGGGTGGGTAATCCTACGCCAAGAATTGCAGAGACTTACGGGGGAATGTTAAATGCTGTTGGGTTACAGAATCCAGGGGTTGACGTATTTGCAGAACGTGACATACCATTTTTACGACAATTTGATACCAAGATTATTGTGAATGTAT
>JAEZUR010000036.1 GCA_023420935.1 Bacillota bacterium
GTAATAAACTTCAAACTCCTTTCGCTCGATGGCGTTACGAAGTTCAGATTGTATTTCAATTTTCTCCATTAATTTATTATTAATGGATTCATCATAATAACAATGAGTATTCTTACCAATTCCTTTGGCTGCATACATGGCAGCATCTACATTTTTAATTAAGGTCTGTGTTGTCTTACCATCCTTTGGTGCCAAACAAACACCAATACTAATGGTAACAAAGAATTCTTTCATGGCAAGCACATAAGGATAAGAAAATACTTTCTGTACCTTCTTAATCTTCTCATCGTAATCACCAACATCCATCATATTCTGTGTTAATATGATAAATTCATCGCCACCAAAACGGGCAAGATAATCATTTTCATCAATTACCTGTTTCAGACGGTCTGTTACATCAATTAAAAGTTCATCACCATAGGAATGTCCTAAGGTATCATTAATCATCTTGAAATTATCCAGATCGATATACATTAAAGCGATAATCTCATCTTTTCTTAAGGTCTGCATAATATCCGTTAGCTTCTCTGAAAAAGCAGTACGGTTAGGAAGATCTGTCAAATAATCAGAGAAGGCAAGTTTCTTAATCTTCTCTTCACTTCTTTTTAGCTCTTCATATTTCATGCTCAAGGCTGTCTGAGTGGCAGTAACCTCCTCATAAGCAGCCTCAAGCTCTAAGTAATTGTTCTCAAGTTGCAGCTTGGCCGCTTTCGTTGCTGACTCTGCTGCATTTTTCTTCTTTATGTTAACTAATAAGATAAATAATATTGCTATTAATAGCAGAACTAATACAAGACTTCCCAACATGGAATAACGTGCAAGCATACGATTTACATCGGCTGTCGCTAGAAAAAAGTTCATCGTACTACTATGTATTCCAAACATCGGTATCCTCCTTGTATTAATCAAAATGTATTATAACCAAGTAAATTATACCTACTATAAGCCTGAATTTCAACTAAAAAATGCAATTTTCTAATATTTCGGTCTTTTTGCCTTCTTTTTTCGCTGCTTTTCAAACTATTTCGACAAATATTCATCGATTCCTTTTGCGGCAGCTTTACCAGCACCCATTGCTAATATAACGGTAGCTGCACCAGTTACGGCATCACCACCAGCATAAACGCCTTCTTTGGTTGTAGCACCAGTTTCTTCATTGGCAATAATACATCTCCAACGGTTTGTCTCAAGGCCATCCGTGGTGGATGCAATCAATGGATTTGGACTAGTTCCTAAGGACATAATAACAGCATCTAATTCTAAGGTAAATTCAGAACCTGCTTTTTCCTTTGGACTTCTTCTTCCAGATTCATCTGGCTCACCTAATTCCATTTCTACGCAAACCATACCTTTTACCCAACCTTTATCATCCACTAAGATTTCTTTTGGATTGGTCAGTAGATTAAAGATAATTCCCTCTTCTTTGGCATGGTGAACTTCTTCCACTCTGGCAGGAAGTTCTGCCTCACTTCTACGGTATACCACGTGAACCTCTGCACCTAAACGAAGTGCAGTTCTAGCAGCATCCATAGCAACATTTCCACCACCAACTACTGCAACTTTACTACCAGCGATGATTGGTGTGTCATAGCTTTTATCAAATGCTTTCATTAAATTACTTCTAGTTAAGTACTCATTGGCTGAGAATACACCATTGGCATTTTCTCCTGGAATACCCATGAACTTAGGAAGACCAGCTCCGGAACCGATGAATACTGCATCAAATCCTTCTTCTTCCATTAACTCATCAATGGTCGTTGCTTTACCAATAACCACGTTAGTTTCAATCTTAACGCCTAATTCTTTTACATTATCAATTTCTGCTTGTACTACGGATGATTTTGGTAAACGGAATTCTGGAATACCATAGGACAACACTCCACCTGCTTCATGCAATGCTTCAAAAATAGTAACGTCGTATCCCATCTTTGCAAGATCTCCTGCACAAGTTAAACCTGCAGGACCGGAACCGATAACTGCAACTTTTTTACCATTTTTATGTTCTGGTGCACTTGGCTTAATATCATTTTCTCTCGCCCAATCTGCAACAAATCTTTCTAATTTACCAATGGAAACAGGTTCCCCTTTGATTCCTCTAATACAAAGAGCTTCACACTGGGATTCCTGTGGACATACACGACCACATACTGCTGGAAGGGCAGAATATTGGCTAATTACACGGTAAGCTTGTTCTACATTTCCTTCTTCCACTTGTTTAATAAAACCAGGAATATCTATGGATACAGGACAGCCCTGTATACATTTTGCATTTTTACATTTTAAACATCTAGTAGATTCTGCCATTGCTTCTTCTATATTATAACCAAGACATACTTCTTCAAAGTTTGTTGCTCTTTCTTTGGCATCTTGTTCTCTCACTGGTACTTTTGTTAACACATCTTTTATTACCATTATTGGTCACCTCCGCATCCGCAGCCACCATTACGATGAGTTGCGCCTTCTGTCATCTCAAGCATTTTTCTTCCTTCTTCTGATTTATACATCTGTTGTCTCTTAATGGATTCATCAAAATCCACCAAATGTCCATCAAATTCTGGTCCATCCACACAAGCGAATTTAACCACACCACCTACTGTTAAGCGGCAAGCTCCACACATACCAGTTCCATCCACCATAATAGGGTTCATACTTACAATGGTTTGAATTCCTAATTCTTTTGTTAAAAGACTTACGAATTTCATCATGATAATTGGTCCAATGGCAATTACTAAATCGTATTTCTTACCTTGATTATTTACTAAATCTTTAATCTGATCATTTACATTTCCGTGGAAACCATATGTACCGTCATCGGTTGCAACATATACATTGGCTGCCCATTGTTTCATCTCTTCTTCTAAAATAATTAAATCTTTATTTCTAGATCCAATGATTACATCCACATCATAACCATTTTCTTTCATCCATTTTACCTGTGGATATACTGGTGCTGTACCAACACCACCTGCAACAAATAATATATTAAGTTTCTTAAGTTCTTCTGGATCTTCATCAATTAATTCTGATTTACATCCAAGAGGACCTACGAAATCGCGGAAAAATTCACCTTCTTCATACTTTGCCATTGCTTGAGTGGAAGATCCAAGTGTTTGGAATACAATGGTAACACTTCCAAGTTCTCTATCATAATCGCAAATAGTTAAAGGAATTCTTTCACCTTTTTCATCTACTTTAACAATTACAAACTGTCCAGGATAACAATTCTTAGCAACACGAGGTGCTTCGATATCCATTAAGTAAATATTATTTGTTAAGCTTTTTTTCTTTAAAATCTTAAACATAACCCTTGCCTCCATCTAATCAAATTATATCAGTTTACTATACTGAAATTTCGCATTCTACATCATTATACTGTATTTAATACAAATAATCTACATTGTTTTTTTACCAGCTAGTCTATCATCCTCTTATACGGAAAGAAAGACGGGGAGCTGTTCTCCCGTCTTTTTCCTATAAAATTATATTATTCTATTTATGTATGAACTAGAATTCAACTTCTGTTCCATAATAGGTACAAGTTAATAATTTCTCCATTTCGGCTGGAGTAATGGATCTTGGATTAGAACCAGTACAAGCATCACCAACTGCTAACTCAGCAATCTTCGCTACTTTTTCTTTGAACTCTTCTTCTACAATACCAAATTCTTTTAATGTTTTTGGAATTCCCATTGTTACATTATAAGCATCAATCTTATCACAAAGTGCTGTAACACATTCTGCATCTGTTCCTGTAATTCCAACACTTCTAGCAATTTCAGCGTAACGTGCCTGTGCATTCTTCGCATTGAATTTGATAACGTATGGTAAGTAGATGGCATTGGCACATCCGTGAGGAATATGACCAGTTGAGAAAGCAGCACCTGTCTTATGAGCCATGGAATGTACAATACCAAGTAATGCATTAGAAAATGCCTGACCTGCTAAACATTGTGCATAGTGCATCTGCTCTCTTGCTTCCATATCTCCTTCATATGAAGCTGGAAGATACTGAAATACCATGTTGATTGCCTTTAAAGCCAATGGATCTGTAAATGGGCTATTTAATGTAGAAACAAAAGCTTCTACTGCATGAGTTAATGCATCCATTCCAGTATGAGCTGTTAAGGTAGCTGGCATTGTTTCTGCTAATGCTGGATCAACAATTGCAATATCAGGTGTAATATTAAAATCAGCTAATGGATATTTAATTCCCTTAGCATAATCTGTGATTACGGAGAATGCTGTAACTTCTGTTGCAGTACCAGAGGTAGAAGGGATTGCAATAAATCTAGCTTTCTTTCTTAAGGTTGGGAATGAAAATGGTTGAATAATTGCTTCAAATGTAGTTTCTGGATATTCATAGAACACCCACATAGCTTTGGCTGCATCAATCGGAGAACCACCACCCATGGAAATAATCCAGTCTGGTTCGAATTCTCTCATGGCCTGTGCACCCTTCATAACTGTTTCGACAGATGGATCTGGCTCAACATTTTCGAATAAAAGTGTTTCGATTCCTGCTTCTTTTAAATAATCAACTACTTTATCAACGAAACCGAATTTCTTCATGGAACCGCCGCCTAAAACAAGGATCGCTTTCTTTCCTTCTATATTCTTAAGCTGTTCAAGAGCTCCTTTTCCATAATACATATCTCTTGGCAATGTGAATCTCATCATAACAAATAATCCTCCTTGAAATTAAATAGTGTATACTTTTAAGATGAGGTTATTATATCATCGTTAATTAATTAACGCAATTCTTTTTCATATTGTATTACTTTTAGTACAATTATCATAGGATAATCACGGGTTTATTGGGTTTTATCAACAATTTATGGGGTGTTTTGCCATGATAGTGCAACAATTATGTGAAATGAATTGATATATTCTTAACACTTGTTACACATAGGGTGATTTGTATTGGAAATTGTCCAAGGGGGATTGAAATGGGGACGGCGTCACAAGTCTGGTGGGGATTGTGAACGGAATATGTGAGCAGGGCTATCCAACTGTCTCGCCTTACCTTCAAGCGGTATCTGTCTTATTAAGCCCCATAGATGCGAAAATGCGCACAGCTGCACGCATTTTTGCTGGGTCTTAAACGAAAGATGAGCAACCACTTTCAGCCGGTCTTCGTCAGTTGGATAGCCCTGCCCACATATTCCTTGTTTACGTTTATTGATGACTTATGACGCCTTACATTGTTCAAATTACTTGATTTAATTATTATAATAACTATTGAATAATTAACTTGCTATGCTGTATAATTCAATTAAGGGATATTGGTAATAATTGTATTATTAATAGGAGGATGTATATGGATATAAAAAGGCCTTTAGGTGTAACAATCATTGGATTTTTCTATATATTGGGTTCGATTGTTTTAATTGCAACATTATTTACAAATGTGAGGCAACAATTTGGTATTGCAGTTAGATTTGGTGCTCCTTCTATTCCAGAAAATATTATGAGAGTCCTAGTGATCGTAGTATCTTTATTCATGGCTTATGGATATTTAAGACTTAAAAGATGGGGATATTGGTTTATGATTACTTATACTATATATTTCTTAGTGATAAGTATTGGGTTGTCCCTGCAATATAAACATGAACTCTTTTACGGAAATGTTGTATTTTCAATTATGGTATTGGTATATACCTTATCAAAAAGAAGATATTTTAAGAAAGGGATTTATACTTTCCATACGAATTAAGGGAAGCCAACATGGCTTCCCTTATAACCTTTGATCTGATTATTTCTATATGCTACTTATTTACTGTTATTTCACATAAGTTCTTTTATTAATAGTTCTGGATTTTCTACGGTGGCTAGGTAGTTGTTGCTGTAGCGGTTATCGAAGCTTACGTCTTCTCCAAACCAGTCTGGGGCATTGAAGTTCTTAGCTTCTTCTTCGTTGGTAAATTCTACTTCTACGAAGATTAGGCCTTCTAATGCGCCTTGGAAGATGTCTAGTTCTGCTTTTTTTCCGTCGGGTAATGGTATGATGTAACGTTCTTTTTCGATTAGGTTACCGTCTGTTTTGGTTCTTAGGTGTTGGTAGCTTTCTTCGGTTAATGGCATCTCGATCTCATTGCAGACTCTGGCTTCTTTTCCTATGTTTTCATCTAGGCCGATTTTGGATTTGTAGGTTAAGATGTAATCTTCATTGCTTCTTCTGATTCGTACAACTGGTTTTGTACACAGGTATCCTTGTTCTATTACTTTCTTGTGATATTGATCTAGGTCGTTCAGTAACTCTTTGATTTTATATTTCTTTTCTATTTCCATCTGTCTTTTCCTCTCTTGTCTGAAAGATAAATAATTTACTTAATACGTAATTAAGGATTACCACAATTACGTTCATGGCTATTTTGGATAGCATATTATTCACCGCTAATACATCAACTAGCAGAAACATACCACCTTCATCTACAAAAAATGAAAATAACCTAGCAAGGAAGAATTTAAACATTTTCTGTATTTCCTCTTTTGGCGTTAATTTGTCCTGAATAAATACAAATTTATCGTTGACTACATAGGCAAATAGAACCGATAATACCCAAGCGATGCCATTTGCGATTAGGCTTTCGATGCCTAGGATATTGCAGGTTATGTGGTATACGACGATGTTAACAAGAGTGGTGAGTACTCCGGCTATTAGGTATGCTATTACTTCGCGGTTGAGAAATTTTTTGATCAAGTTTATGTGTCTCCTTTTAAGCTATTTACGTATGATAAACGGGACTTTAGCAGTCCCGCCACCTTAATTGTATTTTTTGCTTGTCTAATCTAAATCAAATAGTACTTTTTTATAGAACTGTACATTACTGGCTCCTTCTAAACCTTTTTCATTTTCAATCGTAAATATGATTTGTCTCTTTTGTTCTGAATTAAATAAACTCTTATCGTATTGTACAGTATAAGTATTACCATTTAATAGGTTAATCATGTTTTTACCATCTTTATTTACAAAAGATGTTGTAACCTTTACTCCTGCCTCATTATATATATCCAAAGGCGTACCATCTGGCAATGTTGCTGTCACACCTAAATTCTGAGATAAGAAATTATAATCCCAGGGAATAAATTCTATGGTTATCTTATCTCCTGCAACATAAGTTGTGTCTTCATTTACATCCGAATTCAAATAGAAAGCATATTGACCTTTACCCGTTGTAAATGCATCTTGATTGGTCACTTCAATGGTTGGATTTCTTAATGAATTCTTATACGCTGCTATCATAGTATTAACAAATAACTTTGTTTCCATCGGTTCCAAGTTATTATTAGTAGAACTATGTCCAACTCCAGAATACGTTATATTTCCTTTATTGTAAATATAATAATTATTTGAAGCATCCTTTGGCGATGCATTATAAACTTTATACCTGTCCGCATAAGCACTTTCCTGTTGTTCACCTAAGCAATACCATACGACAATTTCTGGATCATTTAAGTTAAGTTGATTCCATTGACTATGTGTTGCTGCAACCGTAAAGGTTTCATCTATTTTATAAGGATACTCTGTCAACTGTCCATCATTTAATCTTGTAACTGTATTCGTTGTAAAAGTACCTCCCCTAGAACCATTTGGTCCAGAAAGAATATTTTTATATGCTAATTTCTGATCTACATTCGCTTTCTTCGCAGCAGTAAAATAGGTATAACCATGTATCTGGCCTGGATAAATCGTATTATCAATTATACTCTTACCTTTAGAATCTGTATACCAGTCTTTATCAGGGTAGGAATCTTTATCTATTTTTCTCACTCCAAAACGATCCATACCAAGGATACCACGGAAATTAAGATTAAAATTATATCCTGCAGGGCTTGGGTTATAGGACATATTATATGGAGACGTCGTATCATGGGTAAATAAAACACTTCGATAGTTCTCAATAAAATATTTTATATTATCCAAGGCTCCATTGCTATTTGATATATTTGCATAGGAATCGCCAAAACCTAAAATTAACATATTGTAATCTTTTAAAAGTTGATCTGTAGATTCTTTCCTTGCATCTGTTGAGCTTAAGAACGGCTTACCTTCATACATTTTCTCAAATTCACTAATCGTGATTGTTTTAAATGTTACTTTATAGTCATTTAAATCCCTCGTATACGTATAAAATAACTTCCTATCTGCTACATTTTTTTGAAGATTCAATGTAGTACTATCAGGATTTATCTGTAACACTTTAATCTCTTCCTTTTGAGCATCACTACGCATAACGGCAGAATAGCCCTTCACTTCATCGCACACAAACTCATTATTCACATCAACTATCTTAAGTTTCCATGGAATCACTCCAAAATAGTCACTTGCTAAAGGTTTTATTAACGTATTTGAAACATTTGCCATTACATTGGATTGGCTCATATTAATTTCGGAATCTGCAAATCTACCATCTGCATTTCCATCAATATAAAGATATACATTATATCTTGTTGTATCTATTCCTTTAATTGTGTATATAAAATTTAACTTACGGTTCTTTAAATTTGTGCTGTTAATATAATTTGTATCACTAATAATACCTCCTGTTTCAGTTCCAATATACTCCTTCGGCTCTTCCGATAAGATAAGTTGAGGTTTTTCATTTTTAATCTTATCTAAAACTTTTTTATTTACATAAGTATCTGCAGAATCTATAAGACTATCCTTTGCAGCACTCGTTTTTCCCTTAGCTATAAACTGATAGATGATAGAATTACTGTCGACTAATGCATTAGTCAAAGTAGAACCCGTTTGATACAGCTTTGTGTCCGTTAAGATAGGATATCCTGCTGCCAGATAGTTGTTCAAGGCTTCTGCTTTTAACGCTGTAATATCATTACCTGGTAATCGAATAATTGAATTAGCACCATTAATCCAGTTAACATTAAGATTGCTATTTAAATTACTACCACTGTTTCCCAATGTTGCACTAATGGAGTCTCCCACATGAAGATATATCTTTCCGTCTAGCAAATTGTCATTGTAATCAGGAACTATCATATTTGCCCCAGCAATATATTTTGTTGCAGTGTTGAAACCACCACAATTCATACCTAAATATATCATATCGTATTTACTATTTAGATCTTCAATGGTCCCAATAAATTCTGATGATGTCATCGGTACAATCTTAATAGTTCCAGAGTAATAAGGAATCATCATTCTTATGGTATGAGCTGTGATAGTAAAATCCTTGCAAGGCTCAAGATCCAAAATCGTAAGATTTTCTTTATTAATTATATTCTCATTATTCTGTACTCCCAAAATATACTGTACTGCAGTGGCTGGATCATTTTCACCGCCATTACTTAATATATAGCTAGATAGTTCTTCGGTGAATTTGTTAGCTGAAACACTAATCGTGTTATTTACAAAGTGCTGTGTCATTGTACAATCACTGTTATAGGTGAATACTCTTCCGATTACACTTACATTACCACTCAGATTGCTATTTAACTTATAAGTTTCCCAAGATGCTTCGGAATCCCAATGTTTGTTCCATGCTCCAGTTCCATCCTTTTGCGTCGGCATAAACGTAGATTGAGACCAATATCTCTTTTCATTATCCGTCTTTTGTGCAGTAAATAAACCATTTTGTACCAAAGGCGTAATTGTACCATTATAATCATTTAAAAATAAATTATAGAAGGCATGAGGATCCATAGTTTTCATCATAAATGCTAATTTATAGACATTATTTGAGTTACCATTTTCTTTACCACCAAGATTATTATTGGTCATTTTCCCATTATAGTCTAACTGACAAGGTATTACCTCTCTTTTGGTTTCGTTAGGTGGTTCAGTATAAACCACACAATCAATAATAATTGCCGCATAATCCTTCTCAACATTTACTTTTTTAAAGATTTTCATTACTGCTTCCCAACTCAAATCATTTCCGTAAAAACTAGTTGGCGGTGAAGACACTGCTGACTTACCCGCCTTATTATATTGCTCCCATACTGCAGGCAATCCTCCAATGTGTGGTTTAGGACTTATCGAAATCAAATCAGCACGATTAATCCAACCAAGCTGACTATTTAGCTCATTTGGTGTTATTGTTTTCACTACAATATGATAATTAGCCCTATCAGTAGCTGATATATTTAATACTTTATCAAGAAAATAATTATAATTCTTATATGTATAAGCATATCCTTTTTTACATGCTGTATCTTTTCTAGTTGTGTATACACGATCTCCAATTGTATTTAGTAAACGATTAGATTGAACATCGTCCTGGGTCATTTCGAATACTGTTTTCCATTTTAGATTACCCTTGTTAGCCCCAACTTTCTTATAAGTTATCAATCCAGTTTCTTGGTTCTTTTCCTGTATAAAATAACCTGTATTCTCCGCAACTCTTTCATAATAACCGTATAATGTTTTTTCTTCATTTACACTTGTCCAATCAGTTGGTATACCAGTTTCATCTGCAAATTGATATCGAACTCCCCAGTTTGCAGTTGACGCATTGGTGGCGGTAACCGTTGTCATCATACCACTATATCTCAATTTATCCATATTAACAGGTTCGCATCCATCAATCAGATACCCTATCTCCGCATATCCTTCATACGGAACAATCTCTAGTATAACAAAAGGGTTACTCTCCGTTCCTTTCGTACCAGTTTCTGATGGGATTTCGTTATTAATTGCAACTCCATGAGTTACTGCAGCTGCCATTACATCTTGTACTGGTTTAGAAACCGTATGAAAAGAAATTGCCAATAAAGTAATCAGTGTTAATAAAATACAACCTTTTTTTACTGTATGGGTTCTCTTTATCTTAAAATATTCTTCTTTCGTCATACTTATCCCCCTTGTTTACTAAAATTTAATCCATGGATCTATGTAATCTAACTTTATTTATCTTAATTAAGGTATATTAACAATCTTATTTCTTAATTTAATTGCTTGCGTAGCAGAAAATTTTCTATTATTATATTCCATCTTAATATCTATCGTTAAAGTTGTACTATTTTTTCCCGTTCTGTCATAGGTAAATCTGTCTGGTGACGCAGTAAAAGCTTTCACATATTCTCCCATTAAATTTTCTTCAGATACCGTTCCAGTGCCGATACTATTCATAACGCTTACCCGACCTGCTTCTGTTGTATTATATAGATACATATTATGGTTAGTACTGTTAAACCATATAATTACTACTTTATCTGTTTCTGTAGCAGCATTGCCATCACTATGATAGATTGTTAAACTATTTCCATCGTATTTCACATTATTTCCTTCCAACACACATTCACTAATTTGATTCATAATACTCTGTGCTTCTGTTTGAAGAGAGATTTCACTTTCTGCTGCTTTATATCCTTTGGTGCTTGTTGACATAAAGATTATTATTGCACCAATGATGATGGAAGAAATGGCCATTCCTAAAATTAGCTCTATTAGTGTTAACCCCTGGTTCTTATTTTTTAACATTGGTCTATCACCTACCTGTTTCTTGGTTTTATCATTCAACATAGTGCTTCCCAGTAGCTCTTATTAAAGTAATTGTATAACGAACCGTTCCATCACTATCTTTAATTAATATCTTTTTATAATAACAAGAATCTGATGGATTAGTCGATATTCCACCTTTAGTTTTATCAAAGCTAATTGCCATGTATTTCCCATCTTCATACCTGCTTATATCCTCAGATGCTGGATGCGTTGTCTCATAAGATAATATAAGTTGTTGATTACCTAGTCTGGTACCTGAAGCATTAAGTAATGAAGCTGACGCTACGGCTGTACTTTGCATCATATAATAGGAGCCATTAAATTGATAGATATATAAGTATGGTTTCTCTGCCTTACTCATTGCTTCCATTCGCACCTTATCCAAAGCTGCATTTATTTCATAAGCACAACTTTTGGCATTTCCATATCGGATATAATTCATCCCACCTAATGCCCCAGTTGTTAAAATAGCAAGAATAGCAATCACAATAATAATCTCAATCAAAGACATGCCCTTATTATTCTTCATAGCTATTCCCCTTCCTTTATTCTGCATTCTTTTTCCAATTTTCATATGTAATATACTTAGATATATCAACTTGATCTATATTTTCTTGCTCCAACTGTTCATCTGAATAATCAGTAAAATAATGAGTGAATTTCTTGGTGCTATCATTCTTCCAACCAGGGATAGGATCCGATGTATTCGTTTTTTCTTTTTCTAAAGCATAAGATAAAATATCTTGAACTAGGTTAGGATTTGACGTGATCATAACGTTGTTATCCAACATTTTCACAGTTCCATCTGCAATAATAAGCCCCTCATAATCATCAACAACATTAAGATCACCAGTTGATACAATAATTCCATTTTGTATAGCCCCAAATACATTGGAGATATCCAATGTACTTATTTCACTATCATTTTTAACGATGTAAACACAGTAATCAAGTTGATCAATTCGATTATCTTTGTTCAAATCAATTGGTATTCTTTTATAATAATTATTATTATGTTTCACGAAACCGTTGGAAGTTGCCACAGCAGCAGCCGCTTCTTTCTCAATTACAGATATATCATCAGATAAATCAGCAGGTGTATTATTATCATATTGGCTAATTATAGTATGAAATAATGGACTATCTGTTTTATTTAATCGTGGACTTCCACTATTGGCAGCGGAAGACGATGGAACCAAGCTTAATTGTCTTGATTTATATTCCTTGGCTGTGCGCTTAGCATCCATTAGTAGAGAAGCATCTGGGAAATCCGGATTGGATAGAACACCCCCTGACAGCTCTAAACTACCATCGCTTTTCGTCATAAGCCCGTTAGCTGCTAATAAAAGTGCTCCACTTAATTTAATCCCATTGGCACTCAGATAGGTATTAGCATTCGCGTCTAAGTTACTCTTATTTTCTGAAATACTATAATAGTCTTTAAAATAACGGTTGGCGCATGCTTGATTTTTAAACTCTAAATAATAATAAACTATTTCAATTCCATTCATTAAATAATGGTATTCTACATATTTTCTACTTGTTAGAAGGTCTGAAATGGATCCGGATATGTCAGGTATTGTTACTTCTAATTTATCCACCGGTTTTGCAGTTATCTCCGTTTTCATAACCGGATTATGACCACACCAGATATATTCGTTTGGAACTAGATATGCTGACTGATTACTTTTCACTGAAATAGATTCTCCAGTCATGATATCATCCGCAACAGACCCCCCGCTTATTTGATTCTTTCTAGAAACAAATGCTCGTCCTGCTACAGAAAGACTGGTAACTCCTGACATATCAAGAGAAGAATTGATTCCATTGATTAAAATTGCACTACTATAATTGGAATTTACAACATTTTTAACATCACTATCTGCTACTGTGGTATTGTCATAGTTAAAGTTATAGCCATTATAAGTTCCATTAATAATAACTTCACTTCTTTTTGCTCCCAGTGTTAAGTCATCAGCAACCTTACAGTTTCCATTAATATTTATGTATGCTGGTTCTGACCCACTTGCATTACCAACGGTAGCGATATTTTCAGCCCAAATATTTATTTTATTGGTGTTATCTCCAAGGAATAACTTAGCAAAGTTATTAACCGTAACATCGCCTCTTGTTATTAACGTGTCACCAATTACCTTAAGGTTATATCCATTATTTATATCAGGATCTGCAATATTAGAAGCATCTACAGTTACACCACCAGGACCAGCATAAACGTTACCCTCAATTAACATCCCTTTTCCCCCTTGTGCTAATAATTTTTCATTGGCAATTAGGGCATATTTTGTAAATTCAGGATATATACTAGCCGAGTCAAAGTTTAAGTTTGGGGATTCTAGATTAATATCCGTTGTAATGGTAGTCTCAAATCCATGACTATCTTTATATTTTATTTTTACATTTTGCAACACGACTGAGTTAATATTTTCTACCTTAGTTGTATCTAGATTTACTTTTAAAACATTAATACTCGTATTGCTGTCATTATTAAGAATTACCCTATCTCTATCTGTAACTGCAGTAGAAATCAAACAGTTTTTTAATACGCTTGGTTGATATGTATAGGTAGAACCTAACGTCGGATCATAGTTTACTCCACACAAAGCTCGGACTAATTCTTTGATATATCGCATATCAAACTCAGATTTTAAGCTTTTATTAGTATCTTGCGTAATCTGTGCATAATGTAATAATAAATAATTATATGCTTTATACATACAATCGGAAGAGATTTGCTCTAAACCTGTATTCAATTCGTTTAATACAGTCTCCGATTGATAGAAATTCTCTTTTGCTTGATAATCTATTTGTTTCATCTGAATATTAGTCATAGTTAAAGACAGGATCAATGAGCCAAGTATTCCTATAAAACACATAGCAATAATAACCAGCAATAAGGTGGATCCATTATTATTTATATGAAACCTTTTTTTCATTGATTTCCCTCCCCATTATAACAAAAACTAAATTATACTTTTCTTATTATTCTTCTCGCTTAGTTGATGATAGCGTTGCACTTACTTCATTGGTATTTGCATTATAAATATCTACTTTAATATTCATCATTCTGAGTACCGAAGATTTGGTTATATATTCATCTTGGGCTGATAGATCAATAGCACCATTTTTTTTCACGCTATCAGCATTGGAATATACGCTGCCAATCTTGTTATAAGAATTACCAACATACTGAACATTAATGCTATATGTTGGTGCATCATCTACAGCCAGATTGGTTGCTTGACATAAAAGATACAGATTCATGGTACGTTGAAAATTAATTGCTGCATTGTCATCTATCTTCAACACCACCTGCTCCGTCGCCTGTTCACTCTGAAAAAATAAATAGACGTTTTTCAGATCAGCCAAAGAGACGATTTCTTGATACAAGGGTGGATCCACCTCAACAGCATTAGTAACTTCTAAAGGGCAACCAGGAATATCAGGAATAGCTGGCGTAGTAGGAGTAGCAGGAATACCAGTGCAAATATATTTATAGTATATCTTTACTTTCACCAGATTATTGTTTATACCCGATGGATCAACATCAATACACATAATACGATTTATGTGATCATGAATCCACGCATCATCATATGGAATCAGATATGTCCAGGATGGATCATTTTTATGCAAATCATTTTCATTATCACAATATTGTCTGTTCAAATCTTTCATAGCAACAACTGCCCTGGCATTTTGTGAAGATTCTACTGCTACTACATTTTTTGGTGATTCGATGGCATAAATATCAGCTATCATCTTGGTAACATCATTATTTACTGCATAGTACTTAGTTGCATTCGTTTTATTGGTATCAACAGTAATCAACGCATCATAACGATTCCCATCTTCCTCAATGTTCTTTATGGAGTAATACAACATTCCATTCGAAGAATTGGTAAAGGTATTCCCTACGTAACTTCCACTGGCACCTTTTGTTCCAACAGAATTGCCTGCTGCATCAACTTCTTGTACTCTGCTAGCATCATTGTTAATCTTATCTGGTGATACAATGCTAAATACTGACGGAGTAATACTTACCATATGAAAGCTCTTTGCTATCTCCTCAATGGATTTATCCTTACATTGTTCCATAATACTTTGGGCTAGTACAACGGCCTTTTGTCTATTCTTGGCTCTTGCATTATACTCTGCTGATGTTACAAAATAACTTAAAAGGGGAACTGCAATTATGGCTAGTATAGCCATGCTTACGATGACTTCTACTAAAGAAAATCCGCTGTTATTGGTACTTTTTTTGCGTAATTTCATATTGCTTCCCCTTTCTATTACTGTGTTGTTCCAAAAATATTATCTCTTCCAGTATTGATGCCATCTATATATGGAGGTTCATATTCTTTCAACATATCTGCACCTATTAAGGAAAACATATTAATCTTCATATTTCCCATAAGATTTCCCGTACTGGTATCATACGTAACACTAACATCTTCGATATTCATTTTATTTCTATATTGATTAATATAATCAATGGCTTTCTTAAGACCAGCATAGGTTGTTTGATAAGTAATGGTTACCGTTGCTTTTATCCCCATAAACTTAGACTTTTGCGCAGCATCTTGGGATGTATCTTGTGAAGCTTGAGCGTCATTAACTGTTCCATCCACAGTTGGTTCTACATTAGTAGTATCAGAAGCAGCTGTGTCAGTTGTCTCCGTATTTGAAGAAGCAGGGTCAACTGCAGTGGTATCTGTTGTAGTCTCCGTTGTTCCAGCACCAGATCCATCCGTGCTTACTCCCACTGGATAAAAGATTTGATACATATCAAATTGGGAGGATGATATCTTCATCCCTACATACTTCTCTAATTCATCAATCATGACGATGGCATCTGCTGTACTTACCGACATTGGAAATTGTGTTTCTATCTCAGTAATCTGTTTCTCGAATTCTTCTATCTCTGCCTTCTTGGTATCTGCCTGTGCTTGCATCTGAGATAGTTCATCTGCTCTTGTACGAAGAGACTCGTTGGCTATATTTATTTCCTCTGCCTTACTTATATTTTTGGTGTAGATAAAGAAATAGGAACCCGCTATTACAATCAGAGAAAATAATAAGAATAGAAGTTTTTTGTCTTTTTCGGATATTTTTAATTGATTCTTCATGTTCTCCCTCCTATTCTTCCGCTTGTATTGCTTGTTTTAGGGCTGCCATGGCACTGTTACTATATAAACAGTTAACTGCAAACGTAACTGAAGTAATTCCATTGTCATCCTCTGCTTCTGCAATGGAGTCAATAGAAATGACACTAAGCATATCTATTTCCTGTAATTGTAGATACATCTTCGCAACAGAAAGTTTCGAATTAGTTGTAATATTCATACTGATTCCTGTGTTATTTACAGTAAGTGCTGTTACCACCATGGAGGATGGTAACTTTTCTTCTAGTTGAGTAATCAACTCATTCAACTGTTCATTTTGATTCTGAGTTAAGGCGTACATGCTAGTCACGTCTTGATATTTCGCTAACATTATTCCATGCTCGGCATATATATCTTCAACGGACAACATAGATTCGATTTCTGCTTCTAACTGGCTCTTCTCATGCTTTGCACCGTTTAGAATGATACTTGATATAATAATCATAACCAAAGAAACAAACACTGATAAAGCAAAGATAATAGACATACTGAATTGATTATTTTTCTTTACTTCTCTTGCAATGATATCTTTCGAGATAAAACCAATAGGTTGAATGGTTGCACCAATGGCGCACATATAGTCTGATTGCTCCATATCAGGAACAGTTTTTTGAAATACTACGGAAAATAGTCGATCAATTCGTCTGATTTCAATTCCTATTTCATTATGAAACAGCCGTTCAATTCCTTTAAATTTCGCCCCTTGTCCAGTAATGAAGATTGTTGCAACCTTCTTCTCTGGAAATTTCGAATTATAATAATCCAACACTCTAGTAACATTACTTACGAGATAACGTAATGACTCTGTAACTTCTTCCTTACCACGTATTTCTTTGAGGGCACGATTATAACTTTCGGATGCTACTGATAGGGTAGCGGCAGCCTCTTCATTTTCCATATTAAACTGCATATTAATTAATTCTTCTTGGCATAAGAGCTTAATCGCATCCGCCTCTGTATTCACCTCAAACACCTTATTCTCAAGAACTGATTCAACCACAGCCATAGAACCATAAGGTATGGTACGTTGTAATGCTAACACTTCATTATCAATTACATTAATTAAAGTTGTTTTCTCATTAATCTGTATCGAGAGATTAATTCCACTTCCAACCTGTCGCTTTAATACCTGAAATGCACTATTTCCTATGTAGTCCAGAGCCACAATATTAAAATTCATCACCTGGGCAAAGCTATAATAATTCTTCACCATGTTACTAGGTGCTGCCAACAATAATAATTTTAATTTCTTATCTTCTTTATTGTTAATTCGCTCTAAGATGCTGTAGGAGATTATATATTCTGATACATCTACTGGGAAATAATCCTGCGCCCCTGCATCTACCACCGCTTGAATTCGGTTATCTTTCACCAATGGAATGATAACTTCACGATTGGCAATCTTCGTTGATGAAATAGTAAACACAACATCTGTAATTCTCATTTTCGCTTCATACAATTTCTCTTTCATGACTGCGGCAAATGATTCTTTATCTCGAATGTAGCCATCTTCTATAGCATTGTCTGGTGTATCAAAGGTAATGCAATTGTAGATACGGGGATTCTTTTTCCCATATTCCACTTCACATATTCTGGTTTTTATTAATCCTATATCAATACTTAATACTCGTTTCGTCATTCTTGTTTCCTCCCTCTTGAGGTAAGTCCTGTGCATCAAGTTAACACATTATTGTAAATCCCTTGTAATTCATCTTGCTCACAAAATCTCTGATTTTCTCATTGCAGAATTCAGAATACGATAATTCTTGATTCTACCCTCTGCGACGAGAAAATCGCCGCGTATATGTTTATCACTTATCTCAAGCAAATCTGTAAATACCATCGAATAAATGATTCTCCATATAACATACTAAAAAATATGCCCATGGATAAATAAGGCCCAAAGGCCA
This sequence comes from Bacillota bacterium, assembly GCA_023420935.1. Classification (GTDB taxonomy): domain Bacteria; phylum Bacillota; class Clostridia; order Lachnospirales; family Lachnospiraceae; genus Mobilisporobacter. The sequence continues at coordinate 18,558 of JAEZUR010000036.1, forward strand.
ATACACTGTCTTCTTTACTTACCTTCATACGTATCAAATGTATGATGGAACCCAAGACACATCCTACTAAGAAAGCAAGCATAATCAGCTTCCATCCAATCACTAAGCCAGCTGCTGCCATTAGCTTGATATCACCACCACCTATGCCTCTACCTTTTGTTAAAAAATATAAAAGCAGTAAAAACAAGCTAACAGAGCCAAAGCCAATTATATATAACATCCAATTCTTATAATCCAGTACCAACCGAACTAATCCTAACACTCCAATAAACACATTAATTCCAACTGGGATCTCATAAGTACGAAAATCAATCACACTTAGTACCAGCAACGCAGAAACCATCATGCAATATATCACACTAACCATGTTAAAACCATTCGCCAAGAAAATGATCATATAAAGTATGCCATTACATAATTCAATCAATGGATACTGCACGGAAAGCTTTGCTTTACATTTTCTACATTTGCCTCCTAGAAGCAGATAAGTAAACAAAGGGAACAAATCATACCACTTCAACTGATACCCACAACTCATACAATGAGAGCGGGTAGTCACAATATTCTCTTGTCTTGGTATACGGTAAATGCAGACGTTAAGAAAGCTGCCGATTAGGATGCCGTATAGGAAGATCAGTAAGTATAGGAATAGGGTCATGGTATGATTTGGTCTCCTCTTCTAACAAATAATATTAATCATTATCAACTATCAAGGTTCCTTTTTGAACACGTATCAATCCTGTATCTGCATCATAGGTAAATTGTACATTCGCGGTACCTGCATCATCTGAAGTGAATCTCGGATTAATTTCAGCATCAGTATCTAGTGATGCACCTAGAAAATCTTCCAATGAATCTGCTACAGTTGCATTTACTGCAGCAAGACCAGTTGTAGCAGTATTTATACCATTTCCTGTTATATCTGTAGTTACTGCATTTTCTGCAACAGCCGATTGAAACGCAGTATATATAGTATCAAGAGTTGCTAAATCTCTACTTTCTCTTGCCCTTTCTAAATAAGGAACTAATTGAGATCCAATAATACCAATTAGAATCGCCATAATAGCAATAACAATAATTAATTCCACAAGAGAAAAACCTTTATTATTCTTTTTCTTTTGTACAACTGTTTCTTCACTTTCAATTACTTCATTTTCTTTTTTCATTTTACCTTTTCTCCTTTATAATATTTATTAAAAATAGCTGTTCTTGGCAACGGCCATAATTAAACGATTTAAGCGTTATCAAGACTGTTATATAAACTAAGCATTGGCATCAAAACAGACATGATAATTACGCCTACAATTAATGCTAAAATTATAATAATTGCTGGCTCTAATACAGCTGTCAGAGCCTTTGTAGCAACCTCAACTTCCTCGTCATAATAATCAGCCACCTTATCAAGCATGCCTTCCAGATTACCTGTTTCTTCACCTATTTTTGTCATATGAAATACCATTGGTGGAAATATCCCCGAATATTCTAAGGGTTGTGACAAAGGAACTCCGCGTGCCACCTCTTCTCTTGCATTCATTAAGCATTTTTTAACAACAACATTATCCATAGTTCTCGCTGTTATTTCCAATGCGTCAATAAGTGGAATACCAGCTGTAATTAATGTACTTAATGTTCGCATTAGTCTTGCAGAAGATGATTTTATAGTCAAACTTCCAAACAAAGGTAAGTTAAGCGCAAAATGTCCAAGAAATTCGCTTCCGGTTGGACTTTTCTTTATAAAAATAATGCCTGTAACCAAACTAGCTACTACTAAAATTATTAGCCACCATTTTTGCAACATGAAATTGCTTACGCCAACAACAAATTGAGTTATTGCTGGTAATTCTGTTCCTATATCCTCAAACATACTTATAAAGTTTGGTACTACCACTGTCATCATGATACAGATGGCACCTATCGCAACCAAACAAACTACAAGCGGATATATCATGGCTTGTCTAACTAAATTCTTTAACTTGGCGTCTTTCTCAAAATGTACTGCCATTCTCTCAAACGATATCTCCAAGCTACCAGAAGATTCTCCTGCCTCCACCATATTGACCAAAATAGCTGGAAATATCTTATCTTGAATGCGCATAGAATCAGCTAAGGTTTCACCTTTTTCAACAGATGCCTGTACCTCTTTTATTGCATTCTTCATAATCTTATTTTCAGTTTCTTCTGTTAACATTTGTAATGCACTGATTACTGTAACACCAGCAGCTAATATACTATTAAACTGCCTACAGAAGACACTTAAATCTCTAGGTTTAACACCACTGCCTATATTAAGGTTGATATCTCGATTCAACAGGTTCTGTTCTTTCACCGAAAGAGGTATCCACCCCTCCGCCTTTAAGGCGGCCGTTACCTTATCAATATTGGTTCCTTCCATGGAGCCTTTCTTCTCTTTGCCTTTTTGATCTATGATGACATATTCAAAACTGGCCATCGTAACACATCCTTTCCTGCTAATACGATAGAAAGTAAACTTTATGACCTAACATCGTCTTATTTTAAAACAGTTTTCTCTCCAGTGCGGTTGGATCCTGAGCAAAATTCATTGCTTTGTCTGCATCTATTTTACGTTTCAAATATAAGTCAAAGATGGCATCGTCCATTGTCTGCATCCCCAGCTTCTTACTTGTTTGAATAATGGAAGTAATCTGATGAGATTTCGCTTCTCTTATTAAATTCTTGATAGCTGGCGTGGCATGCATGACTTCATATGCTGCTACTCTACCTTTCCCACCGGAAGTAGGTATAAGCTGCTGAGAAATAACTGATTCTAAAACGGATGCTAACTGTATTCGAATCTGTTGTTGCTGATGTGGCGGGAATACATCGATAATACGATCGATGGTTGCCGCAGCACCAATCGTATGTAAAGTTGAAAATACCAAATGTCCTGTCTCTGCAGCTGTAATTGCCGTTGCAATAGTATCAAGATCACGCATTTCTCCAACCAGAATTACATCTGGATCTTCACGGAGTGCTGCTCTTAACGCATTGGCATACGAATGGGTATCTAATCCAATCTCTCTCTGATTCACTACTGCCTTCTTATGATTATGTAGATATTCAATCGGGTCTTCTAAAGTGATCACATGAGTATTGTAATTATTGTTAATAATGTCGATCAAGGATGCAAGTGAAGTTGACTTACCGCTACCCGTAGGTCCGGTCACTAGAACTAACCCTCTCTTCTTCCTAGTTAAATCCATAACGGATTCAGGAATCCCAAGTGCTTGGGCTTCTGGAATGGAGGTACCTACCAAACGAAGCACCATAGCATAAGAACCTCTTTGTTTGAATACATTAACACGGTACCGCCCTAGTTTTGGAATAGAATAAGAGAAATCCACCTCACCTTTTTCTTCTAGAACTGCTTTAAAATGATCCGATACAATCGGCATAATCAATGCTTGTGTATCATCTGGAAGAAATTTATCATATTCCATATCTGTTAATTCACCATTGATTCTTATCTTAGGTGGAATTCCTACTGTTACATGTAGGTCAGACGCACCTTTTTCTTTTGCAATGGTTAATAATTCTTCTATCGTAATCATAATCGACTCCTCTACTTCCTTATTTATCGAAAGAGATTCTCTTCATTTCATCTATGGGAGTCGTTCCATCTAGCACAAATTTGGTTGCACTCATTCGTAGGGTATGCATGCCTTCCTGAATCGCTAAGTCTTTGATCTCTTCTGCATTGGCACGGCGATTAATCGCTTCTTTTAGTTTCGTTGTGACTGGCATAATTTCGTACACACCAATTCGGCCATAAAATCCTGTATTATTGCAATGATGGCAACCTTTCGGGCTAGCCTCATAAATGGTTATATCCTGATCTAATTCCACTCCTAATAGTTCTTTATCCAATTGATCAGCAATTCTTTCTTGTTTACATTTTGGACAAAGTTTTCGCACCAAACGCTGTGCGATTACTCCAACGGTGGAATCAGCTACCAGATAAGGTTCTACTCCCATATCTGCTAAACGTGTTATGGTACTTGCTGCACTATTGGTATGTAATGTACTCACTACTAAATGACCAGTAATAGATGCCTTAACAGCAATCTCGGCTGTCTCACTATCTCGAATCTCACCAATCATAATAATATCTGGATCTTGTCTCAAAATGGAGCGTAGTGCCGTAGCAAAAGTAAGATCTGCTTTGGGGTTAACCTGTACCTGGTTAATTCCAGTTACATTGGCTTCTACCGGATCTTCAACTGTAACGATATTTACCCCTTCTACATTTAATTCATTTAATGCAGTATATAATGTGGTTGACTTACCACTTCCCGTTGGTCCGGTTACAAGTATCATCCCATGTGGATTCTGAAGAATTTTATCAAACTTAGCTAATTCCTCTGTAGAGAATCCTAATTCCTTTTTATTCTTGGTTAATCCCATCTTGGATGTAAGCCTCATAACGATCTTTTCACCAAATACCGTTGGGAGTACTGAAACACGAATATCATACTCTTGCCTGTCTACAATGCTGGTAATTCGTCCATCTTGTGGTTTACGTTTCTCCGAGATATCCATACCACCAATTATTTTAATTCTCGCAATAATTGCGGATAATAACTCTGGTTCATAACGCATCACTTCTTTTAAAACACCATCCACACGATAACGTATTCGAACTTGATTATCTAACGCTTCTATATGTATATCACTGGCCCTTTGTCTCACTGCCTGTTCAATTATTTTAGTAACAAGCTGAACAATGGGAGCATTGTTTATATCTTCACTTAATGTATCTTCTTCCTTCTCTTTGGCATTATACTGTTCTTGTCGTTCCCTCGTATAACGCTCTGCTACTTTCATGGCTTCTACATTTCCATAGTAGCGGTCGATTGCAGACGCAACATCCTTAGGAGTTGATACTACTGGCTCAATCTGGAAGTTTGTTACGATTGAAATATCATCAATGGCAACAATATCCAAAGGATCTGCCATAGCAACCCTAAGTATATTTGCATTATTCTCTTTAAACTCGAATGGAATGAAAGAATGCTTTCTTAGAACGGATTCATTTACTAGACGTAATACATCTTCTGGAATTCGAAGTTCCGATAGATGTACCATCTCAAGATTAAGTTGCTTATGCAATGCATTCGCAATCTGTTCTTCTGTGGTGAAGCCCATATCTATTAAAGTTACTCCCAGCTTTTGCTGTTTCTCTTTCTGTTTCTTCAATGCTTCTGTCAATTGTGCTTCTGTTAATACATCTGCATCGACTAGCAAGTCACCCAAACGTCTCTTTTTTCTTCCAAAAGGTTCTGTCATTATATTTTTCAAGCTTATAATCCGCCTTTACTTGTACTTTTTGCACATTTTCTACAATTTTCTACATATGTATGTCGTTTTTATATAACATTATATCTAATATTATACTCTATTTTCAGCAACAAAGCAAGTTATTTACATATTTTTCCTAAAATTATAATAAATTTAGCAGTTTATAACAAAATTTAACCAGCACTTTACAATATTTTTACTACATTTTTACATATCTCCCCTTAAACTTTCCCCAAAACAAAAAAAGCTGCATTTTAACATAACAGATCGCCTGTTATCTTAAACTGCAACTCAACCATCGTAAGTATATCATTGTCATATACTCTTAGACTTGTAGCTTTGTGCCCTTACCTTTCGATAAGTTTACTCTCTCTATTTAACTACTAATATATTACATATTTCTTTTCATAATGTCAATATGTTTTAAAAAATTAGTATTTTTACTTACCAAAAAAGAGACATTTTATTCCTTATTTACTTAATTCAAACATGGATGTTTTCTTATTTTTTTGATCAAATAAATTATTATATTGAAGTTGCTTCAAAGTGTTGATATATGTTTCTTGAACATTCTGTTCTGTTAACTCATGCCACACACCTTCGCTGTCTAGAAATCCATTAGCACTTATGGCTGGGATATGTTCTCTTGCTTCTAGCAAATAGTTTTGATAAGGAGTCATATTAAGTCCTGCTGTTTTTAGTAGTACAGAGGATAAATAATTGGCACTAATCGCATCGATCTTGTCTTCTGGAATATCATAATTGGCCCATATTACAAATGGTACAATGAATTTATTCTTATAGATAGATTGATCTACCTCACTATCAATCTCATCATAAAATCCATCATACAATCCAGGTTGATGATCTCCGAACAACATAATGATGGTAGGTTCTTCCACCTGTTTAAAATAATGTATGAAATCCTCAAAAGCTTCGTCCGTTTTCTTCACTAAGTTTAGATAAACAGAAGTTCTCCAATATTTATAGGATTCATCAAATTGTATTTCTTTTGGATAATTGTAAGTGCTATAGCCACCATGGTTCTGCATAGTTATATTAAATAAAAACAATGGACTTTCTTTATCTCTTGTCTCATATAACTCTTTTACTTTATCAAAACTAGATTCATCACTAACGTAATCACGAACCAACAATGGATTCGTAAAATCATCGATATGATAAAAACGTTCGAATCCAATCAATGGATAAACCTTACTTCTACTCCAATTTTTTGCTAAATTAGGATGTATTGCTTTACATACATAGCCTTGTGAGCCTAATGTGGTGCACAAGGAACTGGTTTTTTCATCGATATACTGTTGATACGGAATACTGCCTGTTGGTAGAAATGCCATTGAACTTCCAGTTAGAAACTCGAATTCCGTATTGCAGGTATTACCTCCAAACACTGAAACATAAAGATTACCTTTAATAGTATTTTCAGTAAGTCCATGGATAAATGGCATTACATCTTGATTGGTATTTAAGTCTTTTACAACGGACAGATCAGAAAAGGATTCATCCATGATAGCGATTATATTGGGCTTAATCGATCCTTCTATCTCATCTGTTGCTGCATATTCAGACTCTAATTGTTCGATTCCTTCCAAGGAATAACCTTCCGGTTTCTGGATATCTAGGAAACGCATATTTTCCATAAAGCTAATCACCGTACCACAGGTTCTATATTGTATTTTCTGACTCCACGCATATACTTTACCGCCTAACAATCCAAGTACGCCAACAGAATTCTGAATTATTAGGACTAAAATAAATACAATGATATATTCACTCAAAATGATAATGGATTTCTTAGTACGAATTTTAATCTTAGCATTGTTAAATTTTAATGCTGTAAGTAAAAAGAAGAACAACATTATAGTTGCCCAGATTGTATATATGGATAACCCATAATTATAATTATTCGCGACTTCCATGGCTGTGGATGCTGACTTAATATCCCAAGGTAAAATTGGAACTCCACGAAACCGACTAACGTAATAATTAGCCAATCCCATAATATATGTGATCAGAAAGGATAACATAATTGCATATTTAATTCTTCGGATTAAGATTAATGTAATTCCTACGAATACGATATACCATATAATGTTCCCAACCCAATATTTTACTTCTATATTATCAAGGGTATTGCCTCCTAATGTCTCCATCATTAAAAATAAAAAAAACGGAGAAAGCCCAAACATTACTTTGGCAATCAATGATTGATATCGTTCACTCCAGCTTAATTCTTTACCAGCATACATACATAATAACACAAATACTGGGAATGCTGCTATATAACATATTCTAGTTGCAAGATTACCTTCCATGAAAATAACATAATTGCAAATCAGAATTACAATACCAATCAATGGCCAAAACCTTGTTACTAATTTTAATAATTTACTTTTCATTTTAATACGCTCTCTTAATGCTTTCATTTCACTTTCTTATGTATTTATATCATCTATATCATATAGTTATGCACTCATAAAGTCAATATGAAAAGTCTATGTAAATTTTTTGTTATTTTTATGCAGAAATATTAACCATTTAGAATTCTAGTTTACATACATATCTTATTGATAAAAAGTACATAATAAGCAATAGAAAGCACGCTTCGCGAACTTTCTAGTCTTGAACTAAAGGGAATTCGTGCAAACGTATTTCTACCATTATGATAAAGACTTTAAGGAGGCTTATACTATGGACAAAGGTGATAAAAACAGCAGTATTCAATGTATTGTTGACGAATGTAAGTACCATGCAAATAGCGAAAATTATTGCACATTAGACAAAATTTTGGTTGGTAAATGTGACACTACAGCTACCGACACGTCAGCTACCGACTGTGAATCCTTCAAAGTGAAATAACATGTAGCTATGAAGAAGAAAAGAGCGTATAGCATAGAAACCATTCGTTACTATGCTACACGCTCTTTTACTTATAATGCATTTTCATAACATTCTCTCAGCTTAGAAATTGCTTTTTTCTCTATACGACTCACATAACTTCTAGAAATCCCAAGTTGATTGGCAATTTCGCGCTGAGTTACTTCGTTATTGCCATCAAGACCATAACGAAGCTTAATTATATTTTTTTCTCTCTCAGTAAGTACAGAATCCACATATTCATATAACTTTCTAACATTACCTTCTAGTTCCATTATGTCAATAATATCTGCATCAGAGCTTTCCATGATGTCCAATAGATTAATTTCATTTCCATCCTTGTCTGACCCGATAGGTTCGTAAAGATAAACTTCTTTGGATTGTTTTTTTCCATTTCTTAGCATCATCAACAATTCGTTGTCTATACACCGGGAAGCATACGTAGCTAATCGAATTCCCTTATCCATTTTAAAGGTATCGATCGCCTTTATCAGTCCAATGGTACCAATGGAAATCAAGTCGTCTATCTCTTTGTCTGCTGCATTATATTTTTTAACAATATGGGCAACTAGCCTTAAATTTCGCTCAATCAGTATATCTCTTGCCTCTGTGATGCCTTCCTGGCATTGCATTAAGTATTCCTGCTCTTCCTTGGTGCTTAATGGTTTCGGAAATGACTTCAAGGATAAGCACCTCAACGATTAATCGGTTTCTATTAATCTATGCCAAAGCATTGTATTTAGTGCCTTTCCTACAAAAATAGTGTATGGGAATGTGGTATGAAATGAAAAAGTCTCCTTATGTGTATGGAACGAATAACGGAGCCCATGGAGTCATTTGGCTGCCTTTCCTTCCTGCGGCATATCCGACCTATAGCCTCATAGATGCAGAAAAACATCGCGGCTGCTCTGTTTTTTGCTGAGTCTATAGTCGGATATAAGATGCCTTGTCAGCCGGTCTACGCCAAATGATTCCATGGGCTCCGTTATTCTTTATTTATGTGTATTGAGAGACTTTTTCATTGCCAACGGTATTGGCTGGGACTATTTGTGTCGTTCAGGTATTATTGCATACTTATTTTGTACTAATCTTATTATATTAATTACACTAATGCATTGTTTTGTATTCCGTTATTCTGATCGTCTTAGGAGGTCATTAATATTAAGTTCTACTCCTAGGTCTACGAAGATCTTTTGTTTTGGGTGTGGGCAGCTTTCCATTGGGGTGCCTTCTTCATCTTGGATGCTAAGGACTTCTGCGTTTATGTTTTCGCCGGATGGTTTCATGATTTCGATGACTTCTCCTACGGAGAATTTGTTTCGTTGCTCTAATTCGTAGAGTCCTTGTTCGTTCTTTCCTTGAATGATTCCTAGATAAGTATATTCTTTTACATAGGTATTGTTGTCATAAATCTGTGATTCTGGTGTGGTAGGTCCAAAGAAGAATCCAGTGGTAAATTGACGGTAGGTACATTTTGAGATTTCTTCTTTGTAGTATGGTATATTCTTTTCGTAGAGCTTAGGATCGGTAAAGTAATCATCGATGGCTTGACGGTAGGTTCTTGCTACAGCGGCAACATATAGAGCTGTTTTCATTCTGCCTTCTACTTTAAAGCTGTCGATCCCTGCTTTTACAAGGTCTGGTACATGTTCAATCATACATAGATCTTTGGAGTTAAAGATATAGGTACCGCGATCATTTTCTTCGATTGGCATATATTCGCCAGGTCTATTTTCTTCTACAATATAATATTTCCAACGACATGGATGAGTACAAGCTCCAAGATTTGCATCTCTTCCTGTAAAATAGTTGCTAAGTAAGCAACGACCGGAGTAAGAAATGCACATTGCTCCATGAACAAATGTCTCTATCTCAAAATCTTCTGGAATGTTAGCTCGGATTTCTGCTATCTCATCTAATGTTAATTCTCTAGCAGAAACAACTCTAGTTGCGCCCATTCGCTTCCAGAATAGATAAGTGCCATAGTTAACGTTATTGGCTTGGGTACTAATGTGAATCTCCACTTCTGGATACACTTCTTTAGCAATATCAAAGACGCCTGGATCTGATACAATCAATGCATCTGGTTTAATCTCTCTCAGTTCTGTAAAGTATTTACGGACTTCTTTTAAATCTCTACTATGAGCGGTAATATTAGCTGTGATATAAACCTTTTTGCCATGGGCATGAGCGAATTCAATTCCTTCTTTCATCTCTTCCATAGAGAAGTTTTTGGCTTTGGCACGAAGTCCAAACATTTCACCACCTATATAAACAGCATCCGCTCCATAAGTGACTGCTATTTTTAACACTTCTAGACTGCTTGCTGGTATTAATAATTCTGGTTTCTTTCTAATAGACATAACTATCCTTCTTTCTATAAACAAAACAACGACTACTTAATCCTTGTACTTAGTGTTACACCGTCTCCAATTGGTAATACCACTGTTTTCAGCTCATCCATGTGCGTGAGCTCATATAAATATTCTCTCATTCGATAATGAATGGTTCGATTTCTTCTTGTAACAGCATATCTAGATTCTGCCACATCTCCATCTTGCAATACATTATCAGATATTAACAGACCGCCTACTGGAAGCATTTTCAAGATATCTCCCATAAAATTCAGATATTGCCCTTTCGCAGCGTCCATAAAAATAAAGTCAAATCGATTCTTATCATCTTCTGATAACTCTTTTAATATTTCTATGGCATCCCCTTCTAAGATTGAGATTTGCTTTTGTTTTCCTGCAAGTTCAATATTAGCCTTCGCTTTTTCTATACGCTTTGGCATCTTCTCAATTGTTAGAATTGTTCCATCCTCTGGCATGTACTCGCTCATTAAGATGGAGGAGAATCCTACTGCAGTTCCTACCTCTAAAATACGTTTTGGTGCATGGGTGTATAGTAAAAAGCGTAATAGACTCTGAGTTGGCTTTTTTATGATTGGCACATATTCTTCTAGTGCCACTTGTTCTATTTGCCTCAGTACGCTTGGCATCTCACATTCTAAGGAATTAATATAAGCTGCTATTCTATCATCAACAATCATATGTGCTCCCATCTTATATCTACTTTATTACATTAGGAAAGCCTGACCCAGTTTCCATAAATGATACTTTATGTTCCGGTACAGGCTTACGTTTCATGTATCTATTCTGTAGTTTCCGTATCTTCCTTTGCTACACCTGCATCTTTGTCTGTTATGATTGATAGTATATCATCATAATTCATGGATGTATTTAGTGTATAATTTCCAGGCAATATGGGTTTATCAGAACCCGTTGTTAACTTTGCCCGTAAATAAAAGGAATATTGGTTCACTACTAATTTTTGTACGGCTAATTTTCTAGCAATGGAACTGGATGATTCGCCTTCTTGAATCTTAATCTCTACATCAGTCCCTGGTGCTTCTTCCACAACCACATTTCCAAATACCTGATAAGAAAACTCGAATGCAGCTGTACTAAGCTTCATGATTGCAAAAACAACTAAGACATAAAATAGTATGTTCAGAAATAGTTGTAATACACTTTTCAGTATTCTCAAAAAAACCTTAGTCCTAGTTGTTGTTGCTCCCATAATTAGTCCTCCAAAAAATCAATATCCAAATCTAAGCTTTCCATAATGCGATCATTCATCTCTCTTATTAAGCGGCAATAAGCTTGTTCTGAAGATAAAAAATCTGTCACCAGGGAATCAGCAAGTAATGTATTATACTCCGCATATAATTCACTGGATACATCTAATAAATTTCTATCTGCATGTAACTGAATGGATATACTTTTCTTCCTGAATTCGTTAATCTCAAAATATAAGTCTCCGTCCTCCATAACCTGTGCTAACAGCCGCTGGTATTGAAGGTATTCATTACTTTCCTTAACTGCTTCAATTAGATTACTGGTAAGCTCTTCAATTCGATTCATATAACCTCATTCTCCCTGCAGCCTGACAATCTTACACTTCCATAATGATTGGCAGTATCATTGGATTTCTCTTGGTCTTCTTCCATAAATAATCACTTAATGAATCTTTAATTTCATTTTTAATCTTGCCCCAATCCGTTACATTACGGCTCATGCATTTTTCAAGGGCATCATTTACAACCACTCTAGCTTCATCCATAAGATTTTCTGATTCTCTTACATAAACAAATCCTCTCGATACAATATCTGGCCCGGATAGAATCTGGTTACTGTATTTCTCTAATGTAACTACTATAATTAGTAATCCATTTTCTGATAAATGTTGTCTGTCTCGTAGTACTATATTACCTACATCACCTACACCTAGACCATCTACTAAGATACCTTGAGCTTGAACCTTACCAACAACTCCTGCTTTTTCTTTGGAAAGTTCAAGAACATCACCGGAAGATAGAATAAAGATGTTATCTTTATCAATACCCATTCCTTGAGCTAGTTCAGAATGTCCAATTAAGTGTCTGTATTCACCATGGACTGGTACTGCATATTGAGGTCTTGTTAACGCATAGATTAACTTAATCTCTTCCTGGCAAGCATGACCAGAAACATGGGTATCTTGGAATATAACCTTAGCTCCCTTATGTGCCAATTCATTGATTACTTTTGACACTGATTTTTCATTACCAGGGATTGGAGTTGAACTAAAGATTACAGTGTCTCCTGGTTTAATCGCAATCTTACGATGAATGGAAGCAGCCATTCTGGAAAGTGCCGCCATAGCTTCTCCCTGGCTACCAGTTGTAATTAAAACCAACTGATCATCTGTATAATTCTTCATCTGCTCTATTTCAATTAAAATATTATCTGGCATTGTAATATAACCTAATTCCGAAGCAGTAGTCACAATATTGACCATACTTCTTCCTTCTATTACAACTTTTCTACCATATTTCGCAGCGGAGTTAATAATCTGCTGAACACGGTCTACATTGGATGCAAAGGTAGCTACAATAATTCTATGCGCAGCATTTTCTGCAAATATATTATCAAATGTCTTTCCTACAGTACGTTCAGACATTGTAAACCCTGGTTTTAAGGCATTGGTACTATCACAAAGTAACGCTAAAACACCTTTTTTACCTAGTTCTCCAAAACGTTGTAAATCTATAGTATCACCAAATACTGGTGTATAGTCTACTTTAAAATCTCCCGTATGAACAATAATTCCTGCTGGTGAATAGATTGCAAGTGCAGCCGCATCTGCTATACTATGATTGGTTCGAATAAATTCAATTCGAAAACAGCCTAAATTAATAGATTGTCCATATTTAATTACTTTTCGTTTCGTTGTTTTTAATAAATTATGTTCTTTTAATTTATTTTCAATTATACCTACTGTTAACTTCGTCGCATAGATTGGGGCATTAATCTCTTTTAATACATAAGGTAAGCTTCCAATATGATCCTCATGTCCATGTGTGATAATAAACCCTTTCACCTTGCTTATATTTTCTTTTAGATATGACACATCAGGTATTACTAAGTCAATACCTAACATTTCATCTTCTGGAAAGGATAATCCACAATCGACTACGATAATACTATCTTCATACTCGAATGCCGTTATATTCATTCCAATTTGTTCCAAACCTCCAAGGGGTATCATTTTAATTCCCTTTGTTTCTACTACTTCTTTTGCTTTCAAAAAATTGCACCTCCATATTATTTTTATGTATTAAGTGCACTGATTTTTTGATTAAATATCGAATTATATGTTATGATTTCTTCTTATCTAGATCCTTGCTGCAATCCTTACAATATCCAAATAACTTTACTTCATGGTCAACCACTTGAAAATCCATCGATTTTTGAATTCTATCTTCTAAAGTTTCTAGCATATCATCTTCAAACGTCAAGACAGAACCACAATTTAAGCATATTAAATGATGATGGTGATGAATCTGTTGCTGATTGTCCCATTTTCCTATCTCATAGCGAACATAACCGTCATCTAAATTAAGCTTATCTATTAAATTCAATTCTGAAAGCATTTGAATGGTTCTATATACAGTAGCCAAACCAATCTCCGGATATCTTTCTTTTACGCAATCATAAATCTCTTCCGCTGTTAAATGTCTGTCTGGTCTATTCTGTAATGCTTCAAGAATTGCAATTCTCTGTGTTGTTACCTTTAATCCGTTCTTCTTTAACAACTCTTTAAAGTCTTCCTGATTATTAGGCATCTTTACCACCTTTTTCACAAAATATATTTTTCATATTCAATCAAATCTAATGCAATTAAATTCTTACTTGTGTTACTTATTCAAAGTCAAAATCAATACCATCTAATAATTCAGAAAATACTTTTGATAATGCTTTTAACGTTTCTTCCTCTTCTACCACATTGTAAATCGTATCCTCTGCATCCTCTACTTGTGTTTCTTCTAGGATTAATGCATTGGCTTCTTCCTCTTCTTTGTCAGAATCAGCAACCAGTAAATAATTCACTCCATTAATTGTTGTCTGTCCCAATACAAAAAAGTCGATATCTTCACCGTCTTCGGTTGTAAATACTATCTTTTCTTGACTATCTGCCATTGTGTGTGTATCTCCTCATTCTGTTCCATCTGAACGTATATATTCCATATCTAGATAACCTTGTAATATAAAAACAGCTGCTACTTTATCTACTACTTTTGCACGGTCTTCACGACGAACATTGCCCTCGATCATAGCATTGTGTGCGGAAACTGTGGTAAGTCTCTCATCCCACAAAACAACGTCTAAGCCTGTCCGCTTTCTTAACATTTCAGCAAACTCTTCCGATTTTTCTGCACGCTCACCAATTGTGTTATTCATATTCTTTGGGTATCCTAATATAATTAAATCCACTTCATACTCATCCACTAGCTCTTTAATTCTAGCAAGAGTCTGACGTAATTTATTTTCTTCTTTTCTTCGGATTACTTCAATGCCCTGAGCTGTAAGCTTTAATGCATCACTAATAGCAACTCCAACTGTAACAGAGCCATAATCTAATCCCATTATTCTCATAGTAACTCCCGTCTGTGTCTATACAAACTCTATTTTATCAAAAACTGCACTTTATTTTCTTAAGTTTCTGTTAATGTAATCACCTAGTAACTCTTCTAAAATCTCATCTCTTTCTACTTTCATAATTAGGCTTCTTGCTCCATTATGACTGGTAATATAGGTTGGGTCACCGGACATAACATACCCAACAATCTGACTTACCGGATTATAGCCTTTCTCAGTTAAAGCAGCGTAGACTGATGCAATAATATCTTTCACTTCGATTTCAGGTTCTTTTTGCACTTTAAAATACTGTGTATTATTCATTTCTTGCATGTTATCACGTCCTTCTTGCTTTCTTTCAGTTGAAACCATTATCTATATATTAATATAAACATTGGAAAATGGCAACCCATTTTTTACTAGTCTAAAACTAGTACTACTTATTTTACTTCTCCAAGTAGCACATCTTCCTTTAATCTCTTGGTTACTAAAACCTCTATCATTTGATTTTCTAAGCTAGTATTTTCTTGATTCACAGGCACAGCAACTTTAATATATCTTTCATTATGCCCTACATAATATGGCACTTCATTAAATAGTATCTCTTCTTCTATCAGAACCTTTTGAATACTTCCAATAAAATAATCTTCGTATTCCTGTCTCATTACCTGACTCGCTGTAATGAGCTTGTTACTTCTTACATTCTTTATTTGTTCTGGAACTTGATTTGGCATTGCTTCTGCTTTCGTTCCTTTTCGCTTGGAATATTTAAAAATGTGCAATTGAGCAAATGCTACTTTTTTTAGAAATTGTTCTGTTACTAAAAACTCTTCTTCTGTTTCACCAGGGAATCCAACAATAACATCTGTTGTAATAGCAGGCATATGAAAATGTTCTCGTAAAAGCACGCACTTTTCATAGTATTCCTCAGCTGTGTATTTTCGATTCATCCGTTTTAAAGTTTCCTTACATCCACTTTGTAAGGATAGGTGAAAATGTGGACAGAATTTTGAATTCTGCGATAACGTCTTTACGAATTGTTCTGTTATAATTCTTGGTTCTAAAGAACCAAAGCGAATTCGCTCGATCCCCTCTACTTTACTTATTTCTTCCACTAAATCAATGAGTGGTTGTCCGTGATATTTCACAAAATCTGTATCACCAAGTAAATCTACTCCATAAGAGGATAAATGTATTCCAGTAAGTACTACTTCTTTGTATCCTAGTTCAACCAAACGATTGGTTTCCTTTAAGATATCCTTGGTACCTCTACTACGTATTCTTCCTCTTACATATGGAATAATACAATAGGAGCAAAACTGATTACAACCATCTTGAATCTTAATATAGGCACGTGTTTTCTCACCTGCTGAACCAATCTCTAGTTCTTCATAACTCTGTTCTTCATGAATATCAACTAGCATTTCCATAGTTTCATCTTGACTTATCTGATATTGTTCCACCGCTTTCACAATAAGATTTTTTTGATTATTACCGATGACAATATCAATCATTTCATCTGCTTCTAATGTCTCTTTCGCGGCTTGCACATAACATCCCACCGCTACCACTATTCCATCTGGATTGATCTTTTTCGCTCGATGAATCATCTGTCTGGATTTACGATCTGCAATATTGGTTACTGTACATGTATTGATTACATAAACGGAGGCCTGTTCACTGAACTCT
Source organism: Bacillota bacterium (assembly GCA_023420935.1). Classification (GTDB taxonomy): domain Bacteria; phylum Bacillota; class Clostridia; order Lachnospirales; family Lachnospiraceae; genus Mobilisporobacter. Next base: position 35,423 of record JAEZUR010000036.1, read on the forward strand.
TTTACTTCATAACCAGCAGATCGAAATAATTGTTCCATGGCATCTGTTTCATATGAATTCACTTTACATCCTAATGTTAAAAATGCTACCGTTTTATCCAATGGTTGTTGTATATTAATTCTATTCATTATAACTCCTATCTCTATAGACAATTATCCTACTCTTTGTATGTCCTTTTTTAACGTATTCTTAACATTTTTTTATCTACTTTGTATATTGACTTTTATATATGGTAATTGTAGTATATACTTGTAAAAACAATAAAGGAGGATTATATTATGAAAACAGTTAAGATATCTTTAAATTCTATTGATAAGGTAAAAGCTTTTGTTAATGATGTAACTAAATTTGACGTGGAGTTTGATTTAGTATCTGGAAGATACGTAATTGATGCAAAATCCATTATGGGCATTTTCAGTTTAGATTTATCCAAACCAATCGACTTAAACATTCACAATGAAGAAGAAATCGAAAAGATTCTTTCCGTATTAGCACCTTACATCGTAGAATAACGCTTGTTAGGTAACAAGTCGTATAAAGACGATAGAAAGTACGCTCTGCGAACTTTCTATTGTCATGAATTAAAGACATATCTAGCCGTGCTCGCACGAGATAGATATGTTTTTTTTATGTGACGCCTGATCACGGGATAAACAGAAGAACGCCTATTTACTCAACAATAATAGTCTCAATACTATTCATTGCCTGATTCATCAATTCCTCAATCACATCTTCCAACAATCTCTCTGAATGCTTAATCACCTTTAGGCTAGGTTTTGTAACTGGATGTTTTGCCACGAAAATGGTACAGCAATCTTCATATGGTTGAATGGACGTTTCATACGTATTAATCTTTAATGCAATATCAACAATATCCTGTTTATCGAAACCAATGACTGGACGATATACTGGAAGTGTACACACATCATTAGTAGCAGCAAGACTCTGTAACGTTTGACTTGCAACCTGACCGATACTTTCTCCCGTTATCAATCCTAGACAATTATTTTCTTTTGCAATATATTCCGCAATCTTCATCATATATCTTCTCATAATAATCGTTAATTCATCATGAGGACATTTTTCATAAATAGAAAGCTGAATATCAGTAAAATTCACTATATGGAGTTTAATAGGCCCTGCATATTTAGCTACTAATTTCGCTAAATCTACTACTTTTTGTTTGGCTCTCTCACTGGTATAAGGAGGCGCATGAAAATAAGTTGCTTCAATTCGCACACCACGTTTTGCAATCATATAACCCGCGACTGGACTGTCAATACCACCAGACAACAATAACATTGCTTTTCCATTGGTACCTACTGGCATTCCTCCAGGACCTGGAATTGATTTGGAATAAACATAAGCCTTGTTACGAATTTCTACATGGATTCGTTCTTGCGGCGTACGAACATCTACTTTCAATTCAGGAAATCTGTGTAACAGATATTCTCCCATATCCATACAGATTTCTGGTGAGGTAATCGGATATCTTTTATCTGCACGTTTTGCTTCTACCTTAAATGTAATATTCTTATCTGGATATGCCATATCAACATAATTGCCAACAGCTTGGGTTAAACTTTCCCAACTATTGTCTTCGATTAAAACAACAGGACAGATGGAGGCAACACCAAATACACATTGAATTGCTTCAACTACTTCATCAAAATCAAACGCACTTAATGCTTCTACGTAGACTCTTCCTTGTTCTTTTGTTACTTCAAATTCCCCATCCACGTCCTTTAAGGCAAATTTGATCTGATCTCTTAATGCGTTCTCAAAGATAAAACGATTCTTACCTTTGATTCCAATCTCTGCGTATTTGATTAAAAAAGCTTTATACATCTGTATTCCTCCATAATTGGTTAATGTCTTGTATATTTACGTAATGCCGGAACTAATTCCTCTAGACAAGTTAAGGCATATTGAATCTCTTCTTCGGTTGTATCAACGGAAAAACTAAATCGTAAGGTAGAATCTAGCAGATCCTTTTTTACTCCAATTGCTTTTAACGTTCCACTTAATTGTGGATGGTTGGATGCACATGCGGAACCTGATGATACATAGATTCCCTTGTCCTCTAAAGAATGTAGAAGAACTTCGCTTCGAATGCCAGCAAAACTCACACTGACAATATGTGGAGCAGTATCCTCTAATTCAATTCCGTCCAATCCATTTACTTTGGTATTCTCTATTTTATCTACACCTTCTATAAATTGCTTCTTTAGATTGTATAGTTTCAATCGTTTCTCATCAAAATTTTCATATACCAGTGCAGCTGCTTGTCCAATTCCTGCGATACCTGGTACATTTTCAGTCCCTGAACGCATTCCTTTTTGCTGTTCTCCACCAAATATAATAGGCTTTATCTTTACCCTATCCTTGATATATAAAAATCCAATTCCTTTTGGCCCATGTATTTTATGTCCACTAACCGATAACAAATCAATTCCCATTCTTTTTGGGTATATTCTATATTTCCCATAGGCTTGAATGGCATCTACATGAAAAATGATATCTGACTTTTTCTCTTTGATCAACCTAGATAGTCTTGTTATATCTTCTACAGCTCCCATTTCATTATTCACAAACATAATAGAAACAAGAATGGTATCCTCACAAATGGATTCTAATAGTTGTTCTGTATCTACTTGTCCATTCTGATCGACAGCAAGATATGTAACGCGAAATCCATTCTCTTCTAAGTAAATCAACGGGTTATGTACAGAAGGATGTTCTATCCTAGTAGTTATAATATGATTTCCTAATCGTTTATTGGCATATGCCGTCCCGATTAAGGCATGATTGTTTGCTTCTGTTCCTCCTGAAGTAAACACAATCTCCTTCGGCGTTACTTTCAAGCTGCTTGCTATAATTTCTTTTGCTACTTTTATATATTGTTCTGCTTCTACACCTTTCATATGCATAGAAGAAGGATTTCCATAGTCTAATTCCATGGTTTTTATCATAATTTCCCTAACCTTGGAAAAAGGTCTCGTCGTTGCTGCATTATCTAGATATGCTTCCATTATTCTCACACTTCTCCACTATTCTGGTTCTCAATTTCAAACATTAAGATAGACAATACTGCTAGTCCTGCGGTTTCTGTTCTTAGAATTCGTTTTCCTAATGTAATCGGTTTCACCTGGTTCTCCTGTGCTAATGTAACTTCTGCATCTTCAAATCCACCTTCTGGGCCAATAAAGATTCCCAAGGTAGATTGTCTTGAACCATGTTGTATTATCTCATGAGCATGCTTGATGCCCTCTGCATTTTCATAAGGCATAATATTATAATCTAGGGTATTTGCGAATTCCATAGCTTGCTTAAAGCTCATAATTTCGCCTACTTTTGGTATTACACCACGATTGGACTGCTTTGCTGCTGCTGTCGTAATTGCTTGCCATCGTTCTACTTTTTTTAGTTCCTTTTTTCTATCTTCTATCTTCACTACACTTCGTTTGGTCATCACTGGGATTATCTCATATACACCAAGCTCAACTGCCTTTTGAATAATCAATTCCATCTTTTCTTTCTTAGGAAGTCCTTGAAAAAGATAGATTTTTGTTGGCAATTCCGTTTCTGACTGCGTTTCTTTTGTAATTTTTGCTTTTACAGCATCACAAGATAAGGACTCTATTATACAATAGTAATCCTTACCTTGTCCATCACAAATTATTACATTTTCACCCGGTTCCATTCGAAGTACATTCTTCATATGGTTCACATCCTGTCCGGTGATTGTTATCATATCATCCAAAATGGAGCAACCTTCTGAATAAAAAAATCGATACATGTAAGACCCTCCGATGCTTATTTTCTGGCAACAAAAGAAACCCAATCACCCATTTCATTGATTTCAATAATTTCAAAACCATTGTTAAGGATTGCCTCTTTTACTTCCTCTTTCTTCATATAGATTATACCAGAAGAGATAAATAGTCCACCTTTTTTCAAATGCCTACCAACTTCTGCAGATAATGGAATAATGACATCTGCCAAAATATTAGCAGTAACAATATCATATGTTTCAAAACCTACTTCTTCCTGCATCGTTTTGTCTTCGATTATATTTCCACTTAATACTTTAAACTGATCACTAGCAATACCATTTACTTCAATATTTTCATAGGTTGCTGTTAATGCAGCCGGATCAATATCAGTAGCTACCGCATATCTAGCTCCTAATTTAATTCCAATAATCGATAAAATACCACTACCACAGCCTATATCCAAAAGTTTGGTTGCTTTTGTAATATATTTTCTTAGTCCCAAGATGCAAAGTTTAGTTGTTTCATGGGCTCCTGTACCAAACGCTGTCCCTGGATCAATCTCAATCACTAGATCATCTGGCTTTGCATCCTCAAGTTTCTCCCATGTTGGTTTAATTATGATATCTTCTGCTACACGAAATGGTTTAAAGAATTCCTTCCAGTTGTTTATCCAATCCTTATCTTCTGTATCGGATACACGAATCTGTCCAGTTCCAACGTCAACAAAATCAGCCAATTCCTTTAACCCATTCTGCACCTCTTCAAGTGTTGCATTAATATCTTGCTCTGGATCCATATAAAAGTTTATCTTTGCCGTTCCATCATCCGGCTCTAACTCTGGTAGAATGTCGATAAACATCGCTTTTTTCTCTTCTTCTGTTATCGACACATTGTCTTCTATTTCAATTCCTTCAATACCAATCTCTGCAAGCATGCTGCTGATCAAATCAACGGCCTGTGTTGTTGTTTCTATGGTGAACTTTATCCACTTCATGATGACTCCTTATTCAAAAAACTCGTTGATTTTATCTTTAAATCCTTTTTTCTTATTCGGTTTCTCTTTTGTTTCCTGCTTTACTTCTTGTTCACTAGTATTGCCTGTCTCTACGGTATTATCCTTTTTACCTGTCATGGATTCATCAAATTGTTTTAATAAATCTTTTTGTTCTGAAGTTAACTTAGTAGGAACCTGAACCACTAGTGTTACGTAATGATCTCCTCGAACTTGCTTATTACGTAATGTTGGCACCCCTTTTCCACGTAGTCTAACTTTGGTATCTGTCTGAGTTCCAGGTTTTACATTATAGATTACATCTCCATCTACTGTATTGATGATCATATCACCACCTAAAGCTGCCTGTGCATAAGAAATCGGTGCTGTTGAGAAAATATCATAGTCTTGACGTTGGAAGATTGGATGTCTACTTACTACAACTTCAACTAATAAGTCGCCTCTTTCTCCTCCATTAACTCCTGGTTCTCCTTTATCGCGAATACGAACACTCTGGCCATTATCGATTCCGGCAGGAATGGAAACTTTTATTTTCTTTCTCTTACTTACATAACCACTTCCATAACAATCGGTACATTTTTCTTTGATAATTTTACCAGTACCATGACAATCTGGACATGCTTGTACATTACGAACCATTCCAAATAATGATTGTTGTGTATAAACGACTTGACCTTTACCACCACACTTTGAACAAGTGGTAGTACTTGTTCCCGGTTTTGCTCCAGTACCATGGCAAGTGGCACATTCCTCTTTTAAATTAAGATCTAGTTCTTTTTCCGTTCCAAAACAAGCTTCTTCAAAAGTAATACGTACTGCCGTACGGATATTTTGCCCCTTCATTGGCCCATTACTGCTTCTACGACTTCTTCCACCGCCAAATAAGTCACCAAATAGGTCACCAAAAATATCTCCCATATCCATACCAGAGAAATCAAATCCACCAGCACCGCCACCAGCGCCGCCATCAAAGGCTGCATGACCAAACTGATCATACTGTCTCTTCTTATCTGGGTCGCTTAATACTGCATATGCTTCTGAAGCTTCTTTAAACTTTGCTTCTGCTTCTTTATCTCCTGGATTCATATCCGGATGATATTTCTTCGCTAACACTCTATATGCTTTCTTTAACTCATCATCCGATGCTGATTTTGAAACACCAAGAACCTCGTAATAATCTCTTTTATCTGCCATATCTTCCACCTTCCATACCAACCATGAACAAATAGGCCGCCTCATCGACCGCCTACTTGTTCTTATTTGCCTTTACATATTTTATACTTCTCTATAATCTCCGTCAACTACATCATCTGCTTGATAAGCATCTTGACTCTGTGCCCCTTGTGCGCCACCCATGCCACTCATATCTGGACCTGCACCTTGTGCTCCTTGTGCTTGTTCATATACTTTTTGGAATAATGCTTGTGCACTTTCCATTAATTTTTCTTTTGCAGCTTTAATGTCTTCTACTTCACCATCAGACATAACTTCTGGGTTAGATTTTTCAATTAATTCTTTTAAGCGAGCTACATCTGCTTCTACTTTTTCTTTCTCAGCAGCATCGATCTTATCACCAACTTCAGTTAGTGCTTTTTCAGTCTGGAATACCATGGAATCTGCATCATTACGAACTTCAATTGCTTCTTTACGTTTCTTATCCTGTGCTTCGAATTCAGCAGCTTCTTTTACTGCTTTGTCGATATCTGCATCAGAAAGGTTAGAACCAGCTGTAATAGTAATGTGTTGCTCTCTACCAGTTCCTAAATCTTTTGCTGAAACATTTACGATACCATTGGCATCAATATCAAATGTTACTTCGATCTGTGGAACGCCTCTTCTTGCTGGTGGAATACCATCTAATCTAAATTGTCCAAGTGATTTGTTGTCTTTTGCAAACTGTCTTTCACCTTGAACTACGTTAATATCAACTGCGCTCTGATTATCTGCTGCAGTAGAGAATACCTGACTCTTCTTAGTAGGAATTGTTGTATTTCTCTCGATTAATCTTGTAGCAACACCACCCATAGTTTCGATAGATAAGGAAAGTGGAGTAACGTCTAATAATAAGATATCGCCAGCGCCAGCATCTCCTGCTAATTTACCACCTTGGATAGATGCACCAATTGCAACACATTCATCTGGATTTAATGTTTTGGAAGCTTCCTGTCCTGTTAATAGTTTTACTTTATCTTGAACTGCTGGGATTCTTGTAGAACCACCAACTAATAATACTTTTGCTAAGTCAGATGGAGTTAAACCAGCATCACGAAGAGCGTTCTGAACTGGTGTAACAGTTCTCTCAACTAAATCATGAGTTAACTCATCAAATTTTGCTCTAGTTAAATTCATATCAAAATGCTTTGGTCCTTCTGCAGTTGCAGTGATGAAAGGAAGGTTAATATTAGTCGTTGTTGCAGAAGATAATTCTTTCTTTGCTTTTTCTGCAGCTTCTTTTAATCTTTGAAGAGCCATTTTATCAGTTGATAAATCAACACCTTCAGCTTTCTTGAATTCTTCAATCATATAGCGAGTGATTTTATCATCGAAGTCATCTCCACCAAGTCTGTTATCTCCAGATGTAGCTAATACTTCAATAACACCATCTCCGATATCAATGATGGAAACGTCGAATGTACCACCACCTAAATCGTATACCATAATCTTTTGCTCATGTTCATTATCAAGACCATATGCTAAAGCTGCTGCAGTTGGCTCGTTGATAATTCTCTTAACATCTAAACCAGCGATTTTACCAGCATCTTTGGTTGCCTGTCTCTGTGCATCATTAAAGTATGCAGGAACTGTAATAACAGCTTCTGTAACTTTTTCTCCAAGATAACTTTCTGCATCTGCTTTTAATTTCTGAAGAGTCATTGCAGAGATTTCCTGTGGAGAATACTTTTTGTCATCGATGGTAACTTTATAATCAGTTCCCATATGTCTCTTAATAGAAGATATTGTTTTATCTGAGTTAGTAACTGCCTGACGTTTTGCAGGTTCACCAACTAATCTTTCTCCTGTTTTTGTAAATGCAACTACGGATGGAGTTGTTCTAGCTCCTTCTGTATTAGCGATAACTACTGGTTTTCCACCTTCCATTACCGCAACGCATGAATTGGTTGTTCCTAAATCGATACCTATAATTTTACCCATGATAATTCACCTATTCCTTTCATATTGTAAACATGTTATATATTGTGTTATTGGTTTGGTTAACTTGTTATAACTTAATTCACTACTTTTACCATACTATGGCGTACAACAGATTCTCTATAGATATAACCTTTTTGGAATTCTTCTGCCACAGTATTTTCACCAAAGTTCTCATCTTCAATATGCATTACTGCGTTGTGAAGATTTGGATCAAATGGCTGGCCAACTGCTTCAATTGGTTTTACACCTGCTTCTTCTAGGGTTGTAACTAATTGTTTGTAAATCTTTTCAATCCCTTGAGCAAATGCACTTTCTTTTTCTTCATCACTGATGGTTCCTAAACCTCGTTCAAAATTATCTAGTACTGGAAGTACCTTTTCAATGATATCTTTTGCGCCGATTTCAAACATCTGAGCTTTTTCTTTCTCTGAACGTTTACGGAAATTATCAAATTCAGCCATAGTTCTGATTAATCGGTCATTGAGTTCTTCTATCTGTTGGTCCTTTTTATCTTTTTTCTCTTTTTTATTTTTGAAAAATGATTTACCTGATTTCCCATCTTCTTTTGTTTCTTCAGACTCTACTTCATCATTTTCTTCTTCTATTGCCCTCTCTATGCTATCAGATAACACTTCATCTGTATCATTGGCATCATCCTGTAAGATTTCATCATTCAATGACTCTTCCGTAAGATTTTCATTTTCCTGCACGACTAATACCGCCTTTCTTATCTTTTATTCTTATGTTTTTCCTTTAAATATCTCATCCAACTGCACCATCAACGTTTGCAGTGTACTGACCACTTTTTCATAATCCATTCTTTTAGGACCTACAATGCCAATCTTGCCATATACGCCTTCTTCAATCTCGTAAGTAGCTGTAACAACAGAGCAATCTTTCATTGATTTAATTGGTGTCTCATCACCAATATATACCTGTATTCCTCTGCTCTCTTCTCCATCTAACTTATCTGTTATTAAGTCGGTTAAGAGCTTCTTTTCTTCAAAGGTGTATAGCAATTCTGTAGCTCTCTCGGTATCACTTAGTTCTGGATATTTTAAAATGTTTGTTGCTCCACTAGTAAAGATCTCCAAATCATCATCCTCACTGATTGCTTCTGCAACAATATCTAATATATTACTGATTAATTCGCCGTATTTACCAGCTTGCTCTTTCATTTTTTGGATAATACCAATATTAATCTCTGTAATATCAAGTCCCTGCAAAAACGTATTAAGCACAATATTTAAGCGAAGAATAATCTCCCGATCCAAAGGTTCCATAAGATTTAGAAATTTGTTTTTCACTAAATTGCCATCGATTACAACAACAATGAGTAACTGATTCTCGTCTACTTCAGATAGTTGTATAAACCTAACTTTCTTATGCTTATATTGAGGTGCGGACACCATAGTCGCATAGTTGGTATTCACCGCTAAAAGCTTTGCGACTTGTTTCAGAAGTAGTTCAATCTTATCTGCCTTTTGAACAAGTAATTCTCTCATGTCTTCAATTTCTTGCACCTTATCTTCCATCATAGTATCTACATATAAACGATAACCTTTATCTGATGGAATTCTCCCTGCAGAAGTGTGAGGCTGGATTATATAACCCATCTCTTCCAGATCTGACATTTCATTTCGAATCGTGGCAGAACTTAGATTTAAATCTGTGAACTTCGATATGGTTCTTGATCCAACTGGCTCACCAGTTTCTAGATAATTTCGAATGATCGCTTGTAATATTTTTATTTTTCTATCATCCAGCTGCACTATGATCACTTCCTTCGAAATAAAATTGTCTTGTATAACCTGTTTTAGTAGTTGTTAGCACTCATTAATGTAGAGTGCTAATATCTTTATAGATAAAATACCACTATCATTTTCGTTTGTCAAGAATATTTTTAAAAAACGTTATGATTAACGCCATAACAAAGGCGAGTTGCATTCTAGCATCTGTGATTCGATGTGGTTTCCAACGAATCTCTATGTAGCCAGAATAAAACCCGCCTAATTATATTTATTTAAATTATTTCTTTTAATCTAAAAGAAATTCTGCAAAAATCTGATTGCTTACATCAATCCCTTTTTCTGTTAGAGAAATAGATTCCTTAGATTGTGACATAAATCCACTTTCTACAAATCGCTTGATGGTATTACCATAAATGCTCATGATATCCACTTCAAACTTCTCAGTAAATTCCTCAATTGATATACCTTCCATCATACGCAACCCTAGAAACATAAATTCTTCCATCTGCTGCTTTTGGGTTAGCAATTCTACGTCTCTTCGAATAGATTTATGATTTGTAATTTGATCTAAATAGAATTTAATATCTGTTTCATTAGAAAATCGTTCCTTTTGGAAAAGAGAAGAAGCTCCTAGACCGAATCCTAGGTATTCGATTCCCTTCCAATAAGAAGAGTTGTGTTTGCTCTCGTAACCTGTTCTAGCATAGTTGGAAATCTCATAGCGTTCATATCCTGCATTGAAAAGAAGTTCTTTTGTCAAAGAATAAATGGATCTTTCTACCTCTTCTGTTGGAAGCAGATTTTCACCTTGTCCCTTACCATAGATTTCATAAAATGGTGTACCTTCTTCTATTATTAGACTATATGCCGATATGTGCTCCGGATGTAATGAAATAACATTTTCCAAGGTTTCTTTCCAGTCTTCCAATGTTTGTCCAGGAAGCGCTGATATTAAATCAATATTGATATTATCAAACCCTACTTCCCTTGCTAGGTTGTAATTACTTACAAACTCTTCATAGGTATGAATTCTACCTAGTAGCTTTAATTGATCATTGTGAATTGATTGCAAACCAATACTTAGTCGATTAATTCCTGCCCTTTTATAGCTCTTTAATTTCTCCAAACTTAGTGTTCCCGGGTTTGCTTCCATTGTTATCTCAGGAATTCCATCTTCACCATCTTCTTGCAACAAAGTAACATGTTCTCGCACCGTTGTTAAAATCTTTTCTATATAATGCTCAGGTATAGAAGATGGCGTCCCTCCACCTATGAAGATAGATCTTACAACATAATCAGCTGCGCTCTCCTTATAACTTGCTATCTCCTTGCATAATGCCTGTACATATTGTTCTACAAGCTGTTCATTCGTAGGCATAGATAAGAAATCACAATAATTACATTTTCTAATACAAAAGGGAATGTGTATATATAAACCAAGTGGCTTTTTCGTTTCTAATGCTTTAATCCTCATCTAATTTTAATACGCTCATAAATGCTTTCTGTGGAATCTCTACGTTACCAACCTGACGCATACGTTTCTTACCTTCTTTTTGCTTTTCAAGAAGTTTTCTCTTACGAGAGATATCTCCACCATAACATTTGGCAAGTACGTCTTTTCTCATAGCTTTTACTGTTTCTCTAGAAATAACCTTACTTCCGATTGCTGCCTGAATTGGGATCTCAAATAACTGTCTTGGGATCTCTTCTTTTAATTTTTCACACATTTTTCTACCACGTTCATACGCTGTTTCAGCATGTACGATGAAGGAAAGTGCATCCACTTCTTCTTTATTTATAAGAATATCCAATTTAACAAGGTGTGATGGCTCATATCCTTTAAGTTCATAATCAAAGGATGCATATCCACGAGATCTTGACTTTAATGCATCAAAGAAATCATAAATAATCTCATTTAATGGAAGTTCATATTTCAAAAGTGCTCTTGTTGCTTCCATATATTCCATTCCAAGATACACTCCACGTCGTTCTTGGCAAAGCGTCATAATAGTTCCAACAAATTCGGTAGTAACCATTATCTCTGCTGTTACAATTGGTTCCTCCATATGTTCAATCTCAGAAGGATCAGGTAAGTTGGATGGATTGGTAATCTCTAATACCTGTCCATCTGTTTTATAAACCTTATAGATAACACCAGGTGCTGTCGTTACAATATCAAGGTTATATTCTCTCTCTAGTCGTTCCTGAATAATCTCTAGATGTAACAATCCAAGAAATCCACATCGGAAACCAAAACCTAAGGCAACAGATGTTTCTGCTTCAAACTGTAAAGATGCATCATTTAGCTGAAGCTTTTCAAGAGCATCTCGAAGATCTGGGTATTTGGCTCCGTCTGCTGGGTACATACCGCAGTATACCATTGGATTAACTTTCTTATATCCTGGTAAAGCCTCTTTACATGGTTTATCTGCATTGGTTATGGTGTCACCAACCTGAGTGTCTTTTACATTTTTAAGACTGGCTGTAATATAGCCTACCATTCCTGGCGATAATTCTTCACTTGGGATAAATTGCCCTGCACCAAAGATTCCGACTTCTACCACATCAGCAACTGCACCGGTGGCCATCATTTTAATCTTTGTGCCTTTCTTCACTGTGCCTTCGAAGATTCGGCAAAAGACAATGACTCCTTTATAAGAATCATACAATGAGTCAAAGATCAAAGCTTGTAAGGAACCGTTTACATCGCCCTTTGGAGCAGGTATCTTTTTCACAATCTGTTCTAGTACTTCTTCTATATTTACTCCATTTTTTGCTGATATCAATGGAGCATCGGATGCTTCCAGCCCAATTACATCTTCAATCTCAGCAACCACTCGCTCTGGATCTGCACTTGGTAAGTCGATTTTATTAATTACTGGCATAATCTCAAGATTATGATCTAGGGCAAGATAGCAATTAGCTAATGTCTGTGCTTCGATCCCCTGTGCAGCATCTACGATTAATATAGCTCCTTCACAAGCTGCTAGGCTTCTAGATACTTCATAATTAAAATCCACATGTCCTGGTGTATCAATTAAATTGAAGATATACTCTTCTCCATCATTTGCCTTATATATGATACGAACGGTCTGAGCTTTAATGGTAATACCTCTCTCACGTTCCAGCTCCATATTATCAAGAACCTGTGCCTGCATTTCACGGCTGGTTAATAATCCTGTTTTCTCTATTATACGATCAGCTAAAGTTGATTTACCATGATCAATATGTGCTATGATACAAAAATTTCTTATTTTGCTTTGGTCATATCCTGCCACTTATACTTCCTCCTAAGTAGTTTATTATTGCATTATAGCATATGGATTAGGGGCGTACAAGAAAAATCATTCCTAGTCCTTTGTCAATACATCATTTATTACTTCTGCCAATGGATCCATGGCATTTTTAGCTTCTTGCACGGTGTTGTTCTGATTCCCTAGTTCAACCAGTAAAAATCTGTCCAATAACTGCATATTGTAACGATAATTTTTAAGGTAATTCCTTGTTGCAAAATTCGGATATTTTTCCATGCTTGCTAATTTCACCTGAAGACTAAAAGCTATGTTACTCTGTAACTTTGGATTGTATAAGTAATCAATCGGTCCTTTTTGGTTTCGACTAAGTCCATTAAATAACATAATTTGTGCTGTTTTTTTACCATTAATGACAGTTAATTTCTTCTCTTTCCCTAGAACACCATCCCTATGTAAATCTATGATTACTTCAATAGTTGGATTATCCTTTAAAATCTGTTCCACATTATCAAGTGCTGCATTGTATGCTTTATTTCTATCTATTTTTCCATTTACCATATCATACTGAGATTGGTCATGAATTACATTATAACCATATTTATTAGATAATATTTCGGCCAATCTACTTCCAACACCAACAACACTATCTTCTTGCTTCCCATCCCTGCTATCACTAAAGGCTTCTGACATTGCATGAGTATGATAGATTAAGATCTGAGGCTTATCCGACTTCTTCTTTATGGTAAAATCTTTTTTCAGTAATTTGTCCACTTGAAAGATGGATTTATCTACTGAGGTGGTGCGATCCACAATATAAAAATTCTTTAGTAAAAAGTCCACTTCTTTGTATTTTGTTAATTGTGAGATTAATTTTTGATTGGTTGCTGATATTGCCATGGTTTCTTGTGCTTCTCCACCTTGTATCTCCCCATCCTCATAATAAGATTCCCCGAAAATAAATCCTATTTTTCCTGTCGGTTTCACACTTCCTGCCACTCTCTGTCTTAGAAGGATCTGATTTAGCTGATTACTAACCTCCACCGCATTTTCCGATTCCTCGATATCTGTATTTAAAACCACTCCCTCAAAAGGGGACAGATAGGAAATATAACGTTCCATCAGACTAGCATCTTTATTCTCTTGCCAGTCCAATGTAAATTGCATCAGCTCAATATTTTCTTTTTCAATATAAATACTAATCTCGGAAATAATATAGTCACGGAATTCACCTACTACTTTAAATCGATCTTCCGTTCCAAATACAATTCCACCTTTTATAAGTATATAGGCTGCCAGCAGAAAAATAACGCTCCAGACAGCCATATAAAATACTTTTGATAAATTTTCTTTATTTCTCATTTTGCTAACCACCTATGTGTTTTGCAGTCTTAAACCAAAGACTTTTAAAAGCGAATGACCAACTTTTGTCTTTTATATCTATATTCCCATATGAACAATTTTATGCTTATTAGTATTTGTAAAAGCACTGGTTCAACGCTTCTGAGATGGTAAAACTGATTCGTTTCATAGACTCGTCTATATTTTTGGGAGTTACAAACATATTCCTCATAGATGGGTTTTCCATTTCTCCTAAAAACTTTGCGATCTGCTCCTCGTTATATCCTTGATTCTGTAACATTTCTTCCATACTATCCCCGATAATTGTTGCAGCATCAACCACAGTTGGAACGCCTAGAGAAATAACAGGTATTCCCATACTTTCCAGATTAAGGGCTTTCCGATTGTTTCCTACTCCTGAACCAGGACTTATACCAGTATCACTTATCTGCACTGTAGTATTAAGCCTTTTTACACTTCTTGCAGCCAATGCATCAATTACGATAACCAAATTAGGTTTCGTTTCCTTAATGATACCGTGAACAATTTCACCTGTCTCCATACCTGTTTGTGCCATTACACCGGGTGCAATTGCGCTTACTACTTCCATTCGGTTTTGTTCTTTGAAGGTTTGACCAAACTCCTTAATTAAATGTCTGGTTACAAATAAATTATCAATTACTTTCGGTCCTAAAGAGTCGGGAGTTACTTCTCGGTTACCTAATCCAGCTATAAGGACAGATTTATGTTTAATTCCACCTGCTAATTCTTCAATATACTTCGCGATCTCATCCGACAGTGGTCTATGATAATCATCATCTTCTTCATTTAATTTTGGTGCTTCAATGGTAATATATCGTCCAATGGGCTTTCTCATTGCCTTACTACCTTGCTCGTCCTCAATTACAACATTCGTAATTTCAATATTCTTTCTGTTATTTTTAATTTTCTCTAATATAACCCCTTTTATCTCTACATTATCATCTTGAAAACTTTCTCTAATTTCCAATGCTAAGTCAGTTCTGATATTTTGTCTTTGATCCATTGAATTCATATATCTCTTCTCCTTTCAAATTCCGTACTAATATCTCAATTCTATCTTTCCTATTTTTCTATCTAACATTCATTTTTCCAAAAAAAATGTTATTTATGTATTGACAGATGAAATGCTTTATACTAATATATAGAAGTATGTTTACATTAGATCGTCCGTGTCCGGCTTTAATGAAACAGAAACAATTATCTAATTAGTATGTCATAACATATGAATTAGACTTAAGATGAATTTAATTTAAATATTTGGAGGTGTACGGATTGGCTAACATTAAATCTGCAAAAAAAAGAATTTTAGTAAACGAAACTAAGGCTGCTAGAAACAAAGCCATTAAATCAAAAGTAAAAACTGCAATCAAAAAAGTTGATGCTGCTGTTGCTGCTAACGATAAAGAAGCTGCTACTGTTGCATTAAGAGCTGCTGTTTCTGAGATTAACAAAGCAACTAGCAAGGGAGTATATCACAAAAATACTTCTTCAAGAAAAATTGCTCGTTTATCTATCGCAGTAAATAAAATTGCTTAATTAATAAACGTAATAAAGTAGAGGGCAGTCGTACTGCAACTACATGAAAAAGGAATTGTCTTAGGATGATTCCTTTTTTGTATGTTTATAGATGAAGATGTCAATTTGCACAATTTATACGTGTCATGAAGTGATACCACATATAATTTGATTCGCAACACGCTCTCGCTTGGATGAAGTTCGTAGTGGTACGTAAGATCTTAATCTACAGAATCTAAGTATCGATGTCAATTTGCACAATTTACACGTATCATGAAGTGATACCACATATAATTTGATTCGCAACACGCTCTCGCTTGGATGAAGTTCGTAATGGTACGTAAGATCCTAAACTACAGGATCTAAGTACCAACGACTTCATAACAGTTGCTCTTCAAATTATATGCGGTATCACTTCTGTATAAGTTATTAATGCAAATTGACAATTCAAATTTATTCAGAGGTCTTTTGACCCCTGTCAACTTATAAATTAATTAATATACTAATTCAAAAAATCGGTTCGTAGCCTTAATCCACAGCTCAGAACCGATTTTTATCATTTCTTTATATTATAAGATGTAACTCTTATTCTTGTAAGGTACGTTTTAAGAACTCTCTTGTACGTTCTCTGATTGGGTTATTAAAGATTTGGTCTGGAGGGCCTTGTTCTTCTATTACGCCTTTATCCATAAATACCACACGATCTGCTACGTCTCTTGCAAATCCCATCTCATGGGTTACTATTAACATGGTAAGGCCGATTTCTGCTAATTCCTTCATAACTTTTAATACTTCGCCAACCATCTCTGGATCTAAAGCAGAGGTTGGTTCGTCAAATAGCATAACATCTGGTTCCATTGATAATGCTCTTGCTATGGCTACCCTTTGTTTCTGTCCACCGGAAAGCTGTTTTGGTTTCGCATCCACGTATTGTTCCATGCCTACCACTTTTAAATACTTCATAGCTACTTCTTCTGCTTCTGCTTTGGAACGTTTTAGAACTTTCATCTGTCCAACGGTGCAATTTTTTAATACATTGTGATTATTAAATAAATTAAACTGCTGAAATACCATACCTAATTTTGTACGGTAAGCATAAATGTCATGTTTATCATCTAATATGTTTTCACCATTATAGATAATTTGACCACCACTTGGTGTTTCTAACAGGTTTACACAGCGAAGTAATGTTGACTTACCAGATCCCGAAGAACCGATAATACAAACTACTTCCCCTTTTTCTACAGAAAAATCTATATCCTTTAATACTTCATGATCACCAAATGATTTACTCAAATGCTGAATATCAATTACTTTTTCCATCTCTGACTCCAATCTGCATGTAAATGCTTTCATTCTATCAATACGCGTTTATTTATACCTGCATCTGATTGCCTGCCATTATGTAATTATCAGGACCATCTAATTTTCTCTCTATCATACGCAAAATTCTGGTTACAGTAAATGTCATGATAAAATAGATTACACAAGCAACAAAGAATGATTCAAAATAATTAAAGTTATTTCCAGCTACTGTTTTAGTCTGGAAATATAATTCAGTTACAGAAATAACATTCAACACAGAAGTATCTTTAATATTAATTACGAACTCATTTCCGGTAGCTGGTAGAATGTTACGAACTACCTGTGGTAATACAACGTGAATCATGGTTTGAAGATGTCTCATACCAATTGCGTCAGCCGCTTCAAATTGTCCTTTGTCAATAGAAATAATACCACCACGTACAATTTCAGACATATAAGCGCCTGTATTAATCGATACGATAAAAATCGCAGCACCAAAACGATTCATATCTACCCCAAATGCTAATGCAGAACCATAATAAATTACCATAGCCTGTACTATCATAGGTGTTCCACGGAAAAATTCAATATAAATCGAAAGAATAACATTTACAATCTTTAAGAAAACCTTTTTAAACCCACGCTGTGGTACTGGTATGGTTCGTACAACTCCTATTAACAAACCAATAATAGTTCCTATCACAGTACCTAACATAGATATTGCTAGTGTTACCCCTGCCCCACGTACGAACATCATTCCATTATTACGAACAATATCGATTATTAATTCAAAACTCATTTTTTTCCTCCTTAAGCAACGTATGCAACCTTTCTTACCACCATAAAAAACTGCACGAAACCGAATGTATAATATACACTCGGTTCCGTCTCATGGTTATCTCAACAATGGAACACATAACGCAATAATTCCACTGGCCTAAATCAAAAATTTCTTACTACTTTGCTGCTGGTTGATTCTTAATTGCAGTATCCATAATGCTTGTACGCTCTTCTTCTGAAACTCCTGCTAAGACTTCATTAATCTTTGTCGTTAATTCACTACCTTTTGCAATACCTACTGCAATTGCAGTGTCATCGTCTGAAGTTTTAAATCCATCTGTAAATTCAACCATAGCAAAATTATCATTTGCTGAGGAAGCACTAACACCTTCCGGACGCTCTGATACGTAGCCATCGATAATTCCTGATTCAAGTGCAACTCTCATTGCAGGGAAGTTGTCCATTGCTGGTTGCTGTTTCACTCCATCTATCTGTTCAATTACTGAGTAATGGAATGTATTTAACTGAGCGGTAACCTTTGCTCCTTTGAAATCATTAATGGAGGTAGCTCCTTCAAAAGCTCCACCTTTTTTAACTACCATAACAAGATTTGATTTATAATAATTGTCTGAAAAATCAATTTTCTCTTTACGCTCTGCAGTTGGAGACATACCTGCGATAATTGCATCAATTTTTCCAGATAACAATGCTGGTACAAGACCATCCCATTCTGTTTTCACAATGACTAATTCTTTTCCTAAGCCATCAGCAATTTTCTTAGCGATCTCAACATCATAGCCACCTGCATATTCTGCATTACCATCAATTTTAATTGCTCCATTTGAATCATCCATCTGAGTCCAGTTAAATGGAGGATATCCACATTCTAATCCAACTGTAAAGGTATTATCCCCACTACTTGTTTCTTCTTGTGCACCAGTTGATTCACCGGCTGCTGCGTTCTGGTTATTCTTGGTTCCACATCCCATTAATGATACGGTCATCAATAAGGAAAGAACGAGTAATAATGATGCTTTTCTTTTCATATCTGCTCCCATCCGCCGTTTTTCGGCTTAATTTAAAAAGTGATTTACATAAAATCACCTAAAAATTCATTATTCAACTGTGTAATTCTATCATCTTTTATGCTTGTTTTCAAGTATAATTTGCATATATTATAATCTAAGTTTGTTATATTTGAATACGTTATTAAATTAACTTTTTACCATAGTAAATTAAGAATATTTTGTATTGTTCCATTTTCTAGTAATACAAACATCCCAAGTCCTATAAAAGTAATAGGAATTATGATACGTTCGAACCGTTCTATTATACTTTTTATGTATGTGATAGAGGATATTTTCAAGCAAAACGAGCACCAGAAAGGTACTAAAACCAAAAAGGTAATCCACACTATGATTAAGTAGCCTTTGCTTAAGGTAGAAAAATATGGTATATAGATAGCCAATTCCTCTGCTCCTCCAGCCACAGCAATGATAGCTACGCTGAATAAAAGATTCTTATGCTTGGACAATTTTTCTTGTATCTCCTCTTCTTCATCATCCTCATCTTTATCAAAGAAAAAGATTCGAATACCTTGTATCATTGGAAGAAATCCTAAAAGTCCAACCCATTCTCTTGGTATTAACATAATACCCATAACAGCAAGTGTGCTAATACCCAGAAGAATTAACATCCCTATCTCCTGGCCTAGATAAACCTGTCGCTTTAATTTTATATCAGATGCATAGACGAATAATACTGTTAGTACAACGAGCTCATCAAGACCAGTTGCAACAAAAGCTGCTACAGCTGTCAATATGGTTTCTATCATATCTACCTCTCAATTATCATAGGGTGAAACGACCACGAAATTTCCCCCATATGCTCTTTTGGAAATATTCATATGCTCTATCATAAACATATAGAAAAACCTGTCCTCCCAGAATGATACCAGCGAAAAAGATAGGTTTTATCTCCCCCGGATAGATTAACTTTGGAAATAAAATAATAATCGGAAGATACATTACATTAAAGCAAACGTATTTTATTACCCAAAAAGTTAGATTACGATTAATCTGCTTTGTGGTGTTTGCTAGCTTTTCCCACGCAAACTCAATTAAGAAGATATATAGCGCCATAGCACCATAGGTAATGCAATAAAGTTTATTTGGAGCCAATATAAAACTAATTAAGATAGATGCCACATAAAAACCGAATCCTAATCGAATGCCAGATTCTCGGATTGCGATTCCAACTCCAAAGGAAGCTGCAGCTAATAAAAATATCGTATTAAACTCTAAGATTCCGCTTAAAATGACTAATATTGTCGTACATGCAAGTAAAAGACCTAAAAATGCCATTCTTTTCGCATTTACAAACATGATATCAAGTCCCCTCCCATACATTCACAAAGCGAATCAGCACACCATAAATCACAACATAGATTACCCGTTCCGTAAGATGGTCGACCATATCCGTAACTAGTGTTTTGGTAACGCTGTGATCTCCATTGCATCTGATTCACTAAATCCGTATATTCCTTATTACCTGGTTCCATACTAGCAGCCATCTGGGCATGGCGTTGCGCCTCCATATTATTTCCGATACCTGCATTGGCAACTGCACTTAAATAATACCATCTAGCATTTCTATTACTAATTCTTCCCAACATTGAAAGAGCATCCTGGTAACGTCTAGAGTTGATATAGTTAACCACTTGATTCAATTCTTCTCCATCGTTTCCACTACTATAAGATGATCCACCTTGGTTATAACCGCCTTCTCTTTGTTTCATAATCTGATCATAGGCTTCCTGTACTTCTTTAAATTTCTCTTCCGCTAAATCAGATAAAGGATTGTTAGAATAGGAATCTGGGTGATATTTCCTACTTAGTTCTCTGTATGCCTTCTTAATTTCGTCATTCGATGCGCTAGATGATACTCCTAATACGCTATATGGATCCATTATCATTCTTTTCGTTCCTTTCTTGTGCTCTTTCATTTTGCATGGAGTCAAATTTTGTCCAGACTCCTTCGTATAAAATATTTCGTAATATATCAATATCTTCTATACATGGCAATTTCTCAAATTCCACAGTACAATCTGCCATCATCATAGTTAACATACTTTTACACTGTTCTTCATAAGATGCTTCCTTGGATATCGTAACCAATGGATTATAATTTCCTTTCTCCACATCTTTTTCTAGATCCTCATAAGCATCAATTAGATAAATGAATTTCCCTAAATAGAAACCAAGGTTCCTAAGATACGGTTCCCATTGATCCAACCGATATAGAAAAAGCTCTGCCATTAATTTACCAAAACAGCCGGAAACTACATCTAAATTAGTTTCCTTTCTTTTTTCACTTTCATGCAGTTGATTCAGTGATTCCATAATCACTTCACATTGTCTTGGATATTTGGCTTGAATTTTCTTATATTTCCTTTTTAATACTTTGGTACCGGCCAAACCTGCAATACTTTTTTCATCTTCCCAATCATCCAATAAATGATGATAGCTAAGTGCAATATTCATATCTGCTGCATATTCGGTTATGTCATTCACTAACATATCGTGTTTCTGCACAGGATGTACGATACATCTATTCTGTTCCCTCTTAGATTGACTTTCATACAACGAGGATAACAATATAATAAGAAATGTCATGTCATATGTCAACGTCATTTGTCCAAATCGTCCATAACGATCCTTAAGTGTTCTACATAGCCCGCAATAGTAAGCTTTATATTTATAGAAATCTTTCATTTTAAGCTCAGGCTTGTAAGCTGTAACATAACCAAACATTACATTCCTCCTTTTATCACTTGTTACTAATGGTTACTTTATCACCATGACTTCCAATCCAGCAATTCACATCCGGGTATTTCACTCTCAGATAGTTAGCAAACAGCCAAGGGTTTTCACTATTGGATGAAAACATCTCGTAATGCCCTGGCACAGCTAAAATAGGTTTTAAGTTTCCTACTAGATCTACTGCTTCTTGATATGTCATATTACCAATGCAGCCGCTTTCGTATCGAATGGCATCTCTTCCATTGATTGGAACAAATATTACATGGAATGGTTTCCACTTCTTTAATACAGGAAGTAGTTCTGGATAGATACATGTATCACCTGAATGATAAAAACTACATCCATTTCCTTCTATAATATATCCCAAATAAGGATAAATCCCTGTTTCCTTATCTTGATCTAAAAATTCATGAGCAGAGGCTATCCCTGTTATCTTTAAATCACCTATCTCCATGGAAGTAAGATGATCTAAACCAATAAAGCGATCTTCTGGTATGTTTAGCTCAGCGGATAACCTAGAACGAATCAATTCCGATACAATAAATTGGGCGTTTGGAGAGCTAATGGATAATTGACCCCAGACACCTCGATCAATGTGGTCTTCATGATCATGCGTCCCAAAGAAGAAATCAGCATTGGTTACTTCCTCAGGTTTTAATAGAGGAGCAATTGTCCTATCATCATTCTCAGATAGGTAAGCATCGATATATATTATGGTTTCTCCTATTTTCACAGCATATCCAAGTTGTCCTAGCCACCAAAATGCCATCTCTCCCTGGGCTAATACACAGGTATTCATTTCATGAATCAATTCAACACCAGTTTTCATGTTATTCCTCATCTTTTCTTGCAGTAATTATTATAAGCTTTTATCTCACTTAATTTATCTTTCAAAAAGAAGCACCTAAAAGAAGTAACTTCTTCATCTAACGGATAAAATTGGTCATTTCTCTTGGTTCACCCGTTGGAGCATAAACTCCAGCGTTTTTACCAGCTTCAATACATTTTAATAGCCATGCCATATTCTGTCCTAATCTTCTCATAGTCTGCATGCCTTCTAAATCTTGTTTTACTTCTTCCGCTGTATTACCATGCACCATATTCCAGTATTGTGAAGAAACAAGTGGCATATTCGCGATGGTAATATATTTATTTAATTGATCCAGAGCCGCCGTTGTACCTGCTCTTCTAGCCGAAACGATACATGCACCTGGTTTATTAGCAAAGCATTCTCCAGCATAAAAGACACGGTCTAATAAGGAAATAAGTTCTCCATTCGCTGAAGCATAATAAACTGGCGAGCCCACTACGAGTGCATCTGACTGCTGCATTTTAAGTAGCACCTCATTTACTAAATCATCATGAAAGATACATTCATTCGGTTTACATTGATTGCAACCAATGCAACCTTTTATTGCCTTATTGCCGATATGAATAAATTCTGTTTCAATTCCCTCGTTATTTAATGCTTTCGCAACTTCTTCCAAAGCAGTATATGTACATCCTTTTTTATGTGAACTTCCATTGATTAATAAAACTTTCATCATATCCTCCTAAACTCTAAATTCGATAAAAATACATACTATTATTAGTTATATGCTACTTCCCATGCATTTGCAATAAAATTACCATTAAATTTATTAAAAAAGTTTAAAAAACTCTTTCCTTTTTTCTCTTTTATTAGTAAAATATAGCAAAAGGCTTTAATGCGTTAAAGCGAAAAATTTATGGAGGTATTGTACTATGTGGTCAGTTACATCTCTACTTTTAACTTTATTACCTATTATTCTAATATTATGTATGCTTATTATCTGGAAAAAGCCTGCAGATATTAGTGGAACTGCGGGATGGTTATTAATCTGCATCATTGCGTTTTTATTCTTTCAAACATCGTTGGAGGTAATTTTACGCTCTACCGCATCTGGACTAATTAAATCTTTTCCTGTTTCCTTAATTGTAGCAACTTCCTTATTGCAAATGGCATTTATGGAGAAAACGGGAGCACTAAAACGTATTATTATCTTTATTAAGACTATTTCTAATGAAAATCAAGCAGTTCAGATTATGATGGTCAATATTGGATTTGGTACATTAATGGTTTCCGTTGGTGCTACACCTGTTTCCTTATTACCACCAATTTTGCTTGCCCTGGGGTATTCTACTTATGTAGCCATTGCATTACCTGCTGTAGGGTATGATTCTCTTTGTACATATGCACTCTTAGGTGCACCAATCGTTGTATTTGTTGATATGGCCAATAAATTTTTAGGTACTGGTAACGAGATTACATTATCACAGGCTGGTATGGTATTCTATTCTTTTCTACCATTAGTTTCCACTCTAATTGGCTTTTGCATGCTGTGGATTGTTGGTAAATGGAAAGCAATCAAAGAAGGATGGATTCCATGTGTTGTCACTGGTGTTGTAATTGGAGTTGTTTCTTATTTTACAAATAGAGTTGATAATCTTGTAGCATTAACTGGTTTACTTTGTGGACTTGCCGTAATTCTTGTTATGGTACTTTACCTAAAAGTTACTGGTAAGAAGGTAATCGATCGTAGTCGTTTAACTAAGGAAGAATTAGAATATGAGAAAACATTTCCATTATGGAAAGCTTGCATGCCTTGGTTTTTATTAATTATACTGGTTTTAGCATTAAATCTTCCTAAGGATGTATTTAATTACTTATATCGCACTATGTTGCTTCCAATCAATAACTTAACAGCAGATGGCTCACCGATCTATACAAGAGCCCTTTGGAATGCATATACTTGGATCTTAGTCAGTGTATTGTTATCTATGATTTTCTTACGTCCAAGCAAGAAACAGTTAAAAGATACTTGTTCTACTTGGTTAAAACGAGCACCAAGACCTATCTTTTCTGCAGCAATCTTTTTTGCAATCGGCGAAGTAATGAACACATCTGGATATGATATGGCAACCAAAACTTCTGTGGAAGGCATGAATATGGTTCGTGTATTAGCAGATGCTTCTGCTCAAGTATTTCACAGTGTTTATGGAGGTGTCGTATCTTTCATTGGTTTATTTAGCGGATTTATCACAGGAAGTGAAGCATCTACCATCGCTATGTTTGCTAATTACACCTTAAAGACAGCTAGTACTCTTGGACTTGAGAAAACAGGCCTTATCGTAGTTACTGCTGCGCTAGCCTTTGGTGGTGGATTAGCAAGCGTAATTTCGCCTGCTAAATTGCAAAATGCAGCGGCTTCTATTGATAAGCTGGGGGAAGAGAATAAGGTGATTCGAACTGCGTTTATCTTAGCATTATTATTAACTGCAATTGTTGCAGTATATACAGTGATATTATTGATGTTTGTGTACTAAAGGATATTCTAGATGGGACGCCGGCAAGTAGACGCTTATATGGTCCCTCACACACAGATGAAAAAACACAGCCCCTGAAATAGTGTGCCACGGTTTGGACTTGCGTCCACCTTAGTCACACCATTTCAGGGGCTGTGTTTTTCCAACAGTGCATTACGGGAGCATATAAGCGTCTACTTGCCGGCTGTGTACTGGTAATGTTTTATACTATGTAATGTATGTAATTGTAATTGCGATGAGGAGGGCAAAATCAAATATACATCAATACATGTTTCAATGTTCAAAATATAATTTACTATGCAACTCGCATTCGCTTGAATAAAGTATATAGTAGTACATAATGCCTATAAATAGGTTCGCTCCAAAACGCTAATACAAAGTGCCAACGACATTATAACATTTGCTAAGCTATTAAATGGAGATCACTTTTTGTATAGTTTTGAATGTACAGATTGCCAATTCAAGATTGATCAGATGCTTTTGACTCTCACTTCATATTGTTCTACTTATCATTGATTACTTATAAATTTAGACATGAAAACCTACAAGCGTGAATATGATTGCATATATATTCAGCTTGGTCAGACCGACTGACGACGGCTGCTTATGATCGCGTAGACAACGAGCCAAGTGGCTGTTTACAGACATTTGGCGACTGTCCGCGTAACCACAAGAAATGCGTTTTATGTTTCTTGTGGTGTTCGACTCGAGACTCAGGTAAAAATGACGCCCGCTTATGCGGCATTTTTACTACGTTCTGAGGCTCGAAAGCGAATATGCCTAGGAAGGTAAGGCGACCAAATGAATATATATGCAATCATATTCACGGCCGCTGCCTGTTTTTTTATAGCACAATTACTGCTGTCTAATCCAGACCTGCATTTCGCCTTCGCCTCGGTTGGCCCAAGTGTAGTATGGGATCATGGTTAGGGTGATATCTTCGTAAATCTCTTGATCGTCATCGATGTATAGCGCGTTGTTTGATTCTGTTATTTGGTTTCGTTTTCCTTGGCCTTTTATGATTGTTATCTCTTGGTCAAATTTGGCTTCTGTATACGCAACTAGTTTTGCTTCTTTTGGTAAGGTTACTAAATGTAGATTGTTTCCGTTGTCTGCTTCTTCTAGGCAGTATACGATTGGTCCTCGTGTTATGGATACTTTACCTATGTTTTCACGGACTTTTGGATTTGATTTGATTTGTCTTATCTCCATTGGGAATTCTAGCGTAATGGTTTCTTGGCCATTCCATTCTTTTGTTATATAGTAGTAACCATCTTCCTGTTTTGTTTGTCCATCTGGTGCATTGATTGTATATTCTTTGGTCCAGTCTGGTATGCGAAGCGCTAAGGTTAAGGTTGTTGCTTCTGCTGCATTTACTTTGATGGTTACATTGCCATTCCATGGGAAAGAAGATTCAATTTCAAGTTCTACTTTCTTACCATTTACATCTTTTTGGAGATTACCTCCCATATATAGATGGACAAATAAGGTATCTTCATTTTCAGTAAAACTGTATGAACCGATGGAACTGATTAGTCTTGCTAGATTTGGTGGGCAGCATGCGCAGCCAAACCATTTTTGTCTCACTGGTTTTACATGTAATTTTCTTTCATCTTTATGGCAGGCTTCTGGTAATACTTCCAAGGGATTAACATAGAAGAAACTTTTCCCATCTAAGGCCATTCCACTAAGAATTCCATTATATAATGCTCGTTCCATTACATTGGCGTATCTTGCATCTGCTTTCATTTCTAACATTCTTCTTGCAAAGAATACCAGTCCTATGGATGCACAAGTTTCTGCATAGGCAGTATCATTTGGTAAGTCATATGGAAAAGAAAATGCTTCTCCCATATGAGTTCCGCCTATTCCACCTGTTACATACATTTTTTCGTTCACTATGTTATTCC
This sequence comes from Bacillota bacterium, assembly GCA_023420935.1. Classification (GTDB taxonomy): domain Bacteria; phylum Bacillota; class Clostridia; order Lachnospirales; family Lachnospiraceae; genus Mobilisporobacter. The sequence continues at coordinate 62,425 of JAEZUR010000036.1, forward strand.
ATAAAGTTTCACATGCCTCATAAAGGCTATCATCCTCTGTGATTCGAGCCATATCAGCCATGCCTGAATATAGATATACCGCTCTTACTGCATGACCAACCGCTTCCTTTTGTTCCCTTACTGGCACATGGGCTTGATTGTAATAATAACGTAAAGACTGAACTTCTCCTGGTTTTACGGGATGCTCTTTATCAAAATAGTATGGTTGCTTTCCTCGTTCTTCAATGAAAAAACGACCAAGTTTTAAGTATTTCTCATTCTGAGTCACTTCATAAAGTCGTACCAAAGCCATTTCTGCAATCTCATGCCCTGGATAGCCTTTTAACTTCCCTTCCTCTCCGCCAAACAACGATTCTAAATAGTCTGCATAACGTTCCACTGCCTTTAATAAAGCGTCTTTTCCTGTTGCTTCATAATAAGCAACTGCTCCTTCTGCCAGATGTCCAAAGCAATATAATTCGTGGTTATAACATAAATTGGTAAATATATCATCCATGTTATTTATGATATAATAGGTATCTAAGTAACCATTCGGTTGTTGTGCAGCACAAACGATTTCAATGGCTTCATCTGCAATCTGTTCTAGCTGCTCATCTGGATGTTGGGTTAAAGAATAGCCAACTGCTTCAATCCATTTTGCAAAATCACTATCTTGAAATACATAGCCGTAGAAGCGTTCTTCCAACTTGTCACTGTTTTCAGGAAATATATCTATTAAATTAGTCGGGTACTTAACTTCTTTATAATCATCGCCTTGCTCTAATCTTTTCTTCGTTATATTTCCTGCGACTTTAAAATTACGCATACAATAACTTGGAGTAGCTCCTTCGATTCTGTCATTTAATGCTTCCCATTGATATGGTATTACTTCTTTTCGAACAAGTTCTATTTCTTTCTTCCAGAAGGAATCCGTTACCTGAATTTTTCTTAACGAAATGGGTTTACTGAATTTCTCGTTCTGCATAAAAAATCTCCTTTCAAAATGTGTTATTTTATCTTTTTATAAAATTAATTCTATCTTGTAATAAGAATTAAAAAGAGATAAAATAGTAAATAACCTCTATAGAATTGCTTTTATTTCTGTACTTTTATGGTAACAGTTATAATTGTTTCTGTAAATATTATTAGGTTGTAAAAGGTGTGAAAAAGTAAGATGTTAAATTTAGACTTTCCAATAGACTCTCCTATAACCTATCATTGGTGTGGTAAATTTAAATCTCCAACTCGTGAATGGCAACATATGACTAGACCTCTTCCCGACTACGAATTGTTCTTGGTTACAGATGGTATTCTCTATATTGCAGACGCACATCATAAATATACTGTTTCCAAGGGAGAATATCTATTTATGGCTCCGACTATGAAACAGTATGGCTTTGCCCCATCCGAATGTTCTTTTTATTGGTTCCATTTCAACGTGACCAATCGTAATGAGAACTCACAAAACCAAATTGTATTTCCGCAACAGAGTAAAATCCCTAATATTGAGCGTATTATTATTCTAATTAATCAATTACAAGATGCAGATCGTCGGTATCACCACATCTATACGGCAGATATGCTTGCTACAGGTATCCTGTTAGAATTACGTAATCAACTAGATACCATACAGAACCGTAATAGTCTTTCATCTAAGTATCAACTTTACCAGGCAATTCTTGATTATATTAATTGGAATAATTTAGACAGAATTAGTGTTACAGAACTAGCTGATTATTTTGGATACCACGAAAAATACTTATCTTCCTTTTTTAAAAGTATGGCTGGTATCTCATTAAAGCAATATTTATTACAAGGGAAAATGGAGCATGCGAAAGCCGAATTAATGGATACCAACAAAACCATTTCTCAGATAGCTTTCAGCATTGGTTATCCAGATAGTCATAATTTTTCTCATGCATTTAAGAAAGTAACTGGACTTACCCCTACGGAATATCGTATTAGTTGTATCAAGGTTCCAAAAACACCATAGTACTTATTACTCATATTTTTTGTATTGAATTTAGTAACTAAGTAGCATAAAATGGATATTGCAAATATTTAACAGAAAGGAAAGTATATTATGATATTAAACAAGAAGAGAATGATAGCGGGTGGATTGTTATGCAGTTTAAGTCTATTGCTTTTTCCTACCAATGATTTGGTGCATGCTGAAACTACCGTAAATAACAAAGTAGATAATATAGTAACTATATTAGCAAATACCAAATACAATTATGATTTAGATGGAGATGGAGATAATGATGAGTTTTATTATGAATCCATTGCTTCCTCTAATCCAGATGATAATTATGCAGCTACCTTGAAACTTTATATTAACAATAAACTTTGCCTAACAAGAAAAGATGGCGGTTTTGGTTATTATATGCAACTATGTGATGTAGATACAAGTGACTCCTATCTTGATTTATATGTAAACAATTCAATGGAATCTGATGGTGTCAAGTACTGTTCTTTCGCTAGATATGATGGAGAGAAAGTTACAGAGATAACTGGTATTAAAGAAAGCAAAGCCAATAAAGATTTTGGTCTGTTTCGATTTGGCTTAGAGAAAATCAATGGAGATGGTACTTTTCGCATTGATGCAGACACTCCTATCTACTCTGAGGCAATTGGGTGTTATCTTTGTTACCTGAATTATGAAATTAAGGATAATAAAATTGTTGCTATTCCAGAGAAATCATATTCCTTTACCAAATACTCAAAGGACTATAAATATAAAGCAACCAGAGCTTTTACTGTTTATAAAACTGCAGGTTCTAAAAAAGTAGCTTTTCAAGTAAAAAAAGGCGCAACACTTCATTTTGATAAATTATATGTTTCTCCTTCTGGAAAGGCTTATGTTCGAGCAAAAAATAGCGCAGGTAAAACTGGATGGATACGAGCAGATAAAAAAGATCTATTTTATGAGCGTCCTCTTTGGGGATAATTTAGTACCAACAAAAATAGGCGTTTGCAAAAGCTTCTTGCAATCGCCTATTTTTTAATATATTACGTAGATTCATTATTAACATCATTATCTTATTTTTATTATAACTAAATTTATTCTTGTTCCATCACAAATTTCACGATTTCTTCCGATGCAATTGACTGTTGTTCTTCTCTTGATATGGTTGCTGTTCCATCTCCTTTTTGTTCCCCATAGTTTCCAAAATAGGCATGATTTCCACCAGATATCTGGATTGCATTATCCACAATTGAAAGCTTTGTACGATCTAAAACTTTATCTTCACTGCCATATAAAGCCACGGTTGGAATCTTCATAGACTCGGTTGGATAAGCTCCTAGTAAGATAAGTCCTTTTATCAGTTCTGTATGTTTGTTGGCATAACTACTAGCCATAGCGCCACCTAAGGAATGTCCCCCAAGATACCAGTTTTCTATCTCGGGGAACTGCTCATAAACCTGATCTGCTGCATTTATATCAAACACAGCTAAACGAAATGGCATTCTTAATATGATACATAGAATCCCTTTCTGTGAAATAGTTTCACATAATGGTGCATAAGCACTAGCTTCCACTTTTCCACCAGGATAAAATATCAATGCTGATTTCATGTCATCTGTATTCTCAGGATAAAAAAGGATCATATCCTGTTTTTTTTGAATCTGTCCATCATTATCTTCTATCATACTTATGACACTATCGTCTGCCCGGTAATAGTCTTGTGTGTATATTAAAAAACCACCCAATAACAATAACACTACTACAGCCATTATGGCCATTATGAAACAAACTATGTTAAGACGACATTTCTTTTTTCCTTGCATAACTATCCTCCATACTCTGCAATATCAAAAGAAAGTAGAGCTCGTTTCTACTTGATTTTCTTTATACCCTTTTTCGCTCTTTTTTCCTCTTCGCGTTTACTATTTTCCAACACACGGTATCTTACAATGGTTCGTATCAACTCATAAGGAAGGGGTTCCTCGATTGGAAATTGAACGGAACCTTTCCCACCTTTGTACCTTGACAATTCCTGTTGAAATGCTTCGATTCCCTCAGATCCAGGGTAGAAGCCAATATGATTTTTGAAAGCTGCAAAATGTACTAGATTACCATAGAGATAAAAGGTCGGCATCTGATAACTTATCTTTTCCTGTGCATCTTTTGCTTCTTCTTTTATGACGGTTCTTAATTGGCTTAAAATCTCCTGAACATTACTTGGAAATGTTAAAATATACTCATCAATTGTTTGTAATGATTGTTTCTTTTCATCCATAGTAACACCTTTCTGATCTGTAAGATCTATAAATTTAATGTAAATCCTATTTCACATCCATGATTCTTTCTACTTCTACAATATATCTCACCTTTATGCTCGTTAATAATATACTTACAAATGGATAGCCCTAATCCAGAACCTGGAACACTAGAACTTCTTGATTTCTCACCCCTATAAAATTTATCAAATAGGTAAGGGATATCATCTGCACTAATTCCAATTCCATTATCAATAACTCGAATACACAATTGTTTGCCTTCTCTCTCGGCATACACTTCAATCTTCCCAGAATGTTCCCCAATGTATTTCATGCTATTTTCTATGAGGTTATACATTACTTCCGTGATACGCTTTTTATCAATCACAGCAAGAAATTCAGATTCCGGTAAATGATAGAGAAATTCCATACCATTTTGTCTTACATACGGCTCTAGTTCTCTCATAAGCGTCGCAAAATAACCAGTAAAATATACTTCCTCTCTCTGAATATCTAGCTGATTTAGCTCTGCATTGGAATATTCCAATAAATCTTCTATCATCTCAATTAGTAAATCTGTTTTATTTAATATTATATCAACATATTCTTTTTGCTTCTCTGGTGTTTTTACAATCTGGTCTCTTAATCCTTCTCCATATGCCTTTATGGTGGATAATGGTGTTTTTAAGTCATGCGAGATACAGGAAATCAATTCTTGTTGTGATTTTTTTAATGCTTCTTCTCGTACTTGTTTTTCCTTCAACTCATCTCTCATTAATTCAAAGGAATACGTTAATTCACCAACTTCATTATTGCGAATTTTACTTCCAAAGATACGTACCACTTCCATATCATAATTACCCGCTATGATTGCTTTTGCCGATCGACTCATCTCTCGCAAAGGGCTTAAAACACAGCGATTCACGTAAATGGTGCGAGACATTATAACAATGAGACATATTATCATACCCAATAATATGGGTAAAAAGATATGATAGACTCTTTCCTCCATGGAAGTTAAGGTAATATCTTGTTTTGGAATTAAGAATACTACAAATCCTATTACCGCTTGGTTCTGCTCTAGCACAAAACTTTCTTTTTTTAGATGTTCATATTGTTTTGCGAAGCTCTTATCATATTGTAACATTTCTTGAACATAAACCCAATCCCCTTTCTGTTCTTCAAAGGGTTTCTCTCCATACAAGACTTTACCCTTTAGATCAAAGACCAGATAGGGATAGGTTCCTTTTTTATAAATACCACGTTCAATAAGAGTTATTTCCTTTGATAACATAATTCGAACTTTATTATCATACGCATTAAAATCTTCCTTTTGAAATAAACGCACGCTCCAAATTGTACATACCAAAAGAACGGCTACAATAAAAGCAGCCGTTACTCTATTCCAATTTGATAACCTTTTGTTCATGATATTACCCCTCTATGGAAAACTTATATCCTGCGCCCCATACCGTTTTTATGTAATCTACGTCATATTTAGAAAGTTTATCACGAATACGATTAACATAAACTGTAACGCTATTATCCTCATAGCTCTCTTGGTATCCCCATACTTGACTATATATCTGACTTTTAGAAAACACTTGATTCTGATTCTGTGCTAAATAAAATAAAACATCAAATTCTCTAGTTGTAAGATTTAGATTCTTATGATTCACTTCTGCCACATAAGAGGATCGATTTAATCTTAATTCTCCAATGCAAAGTTCATCTTTATGATTACTGGTAGCAGAATTCATAGATTGGTAACGACGAAGATTAGCCTTTACTCTCGCAACTAATTCTAAGGGACTAAACGGCTTGGTTACATAATCATCTGCACCTATTCCCAGTGCAATTACCTTATCCATCTCACCACTTTTTGCAGATATCATAATAATTGGAATATTGGAATTCTCTCGGATTGACTTACATACATCGATACCATCTCTTACCGGCAACATAATATCCAATAGAACTAGACTCGGTTCTTGTTTTTGGAATAATTCATATCCCATCTGACCATCAGTTGCAATCATTGGTGAAAATCCTTCTACTTCTAGATACGCCCCTAAAATATCAGCAAGCTCTTTTTCATCTTCCACAATTAATATCTTATCACCCATGCAAATTCTCCAAACTTGATGTATTCATAATAATACCAAAACTGTTATATTATTCTCTATTATAACGAAATCTCACACATATCTCAAGTATTACCAGCCTTTTTCTACTAGGAATTTATATACCGTTTCTTCTCTTTCTTTTGATGTTTCTTCTTGATAACTATCTAAGTTTAAGTCACCATCAATGCGCCCATCTTTCAGGTAAATAATACGATTTCCTCTGACCGCTGCCTTTAAATCATGGGTAACCATTACAATCGACTGACCTTCTTGATTAATCTTCGTAAATATATCTAAAACGCCTTGTCCCTGTGAGGAATTCAGTGCACCTGTTGGTTCATCGGCAAATAGTATCTGTGGATGATTTACTAATGCTCGACAGATTGCCGCTCTTTGTTTTTGTCCCCCTGACATCTGATGTGGGAATTTTTTTCTTTGATCAACTAATTGCATGTTGCATAAGAGTGTATCTATACGTTCCTCGATTGTACTTCGTTCCACTTTTGTTTTATACGTTGGACTTAGTATATTTTCATAAACATTAAGATTAGAAACCAAATGAATGCCTTGAAATACAAAACCAATTTTCTCTTTCCTGAGTCTCGTAATTGCATGTTCCTTCATCTTGCTAATACACTGTCCATCTAGCCATACCTTCCCCGTTGTGACATCATCCATACCACTTATGGAGTAAAGAAGTGTTGATTTGCCAGATCCCGAACTTCCCATTATGACAGTAAAATCCCCCTCATATATATTCATATCTAGATTTTTTATTACATTATTTACTTCACCATCACTGATAAAACTTTTACATAATAATTCTGTCTTAATCAATACTTTTTTCATAGAAAAACTCCTTTCCTAACTCCTCGTCTAACCGTTCTACTCTTTCACTAATTCTCTAGCATTCACATATTTTAAAGATCTAGATGATAAATAAGTACTAAAGACAAATACAACCATTACTCCCAGATTTGAGATCACAATATGTGCCAAGTTAAAAGAAACTGGATATACTTTAAAATGAAACATGGATAAACACAACATCATAATTTTTGAATAACTGTAAATGATAGTTGGAAGTGCAATGAACATAGATATAAGACCAATGATACCAACGTAGAGCATATTTGATTTCATTAAATGTATGGTAGAATATCCAATGCATTTATAGATTGCATTTGTTTTTTGATGACTCATATTTTTAAGCATCACGATACAGAAAATATTCATACACCCTAGTAAGACTACTAAGATAATTACTGGAGGTACTGCTTTTTGTTGTGGTAATGAAATCATATCCATAATGCTTGCATATTGATCCGTTCTAGGCATCACTGTTCCTGTTGTGCCTACCACCTTTTTCAATTCTTCGATAAATTCTTCTTGATTGACACCTTTGTTTAGATAGATTGATAGATTATTATAGTGAAATGGAACTTGATTCAAGGTAAAAGCATCCGTAGTTAATCTACTCATTGCACCAAACTCATTGTAAGACTGAAATGTACCTGTAATTAAGAAATTAGCTTTATGATTGCTATCTAAATACACTTCCAAATAATCTCCTATTTGTTTGTTATTCATTGCTGCCACCTTTGTACCAATTGCTATCTCCTTACTGTTAGCAGGATTTCTTCCTTGAACTACCGATAAGGGAATCTGTGTAAAATCTTCATATAAGTTGGCATTCATGGATGTAAGATTCATTCCCTTTTTCCATTTTAAATTCACCCCATTGGCATAGCTTGCTTGAAAGAATTCTCTCACACGCTCATCTTTGGATAATATAGTGTTGATTTTATCTATTTCCGAATCGCTAGATAAGGATACCACCACATCACTTTTATCAATACCAATCCAAAAATCATTCTGATTTTTCATTTCATTTGCAACATCCAATGATATAACAGCAAAGTTAATTGCAAAAATAGTTACAATACAGGTTATGAGCACACCAATAACACTTTTCTTATCCCGTATTATGGTTCGATATGCAATGCCAAATGGTGAAAATTGCATTCGGTTATTTCCTTTATATTCTTTTGTTTTCTTAATTCCTATGTCCGTATAACCAGTTAATGTAATCACTGGTTTTCTCTTATCATAACGTGAAACAATGTTCATAGTAAGGAATAAAATCAAACCAATAATTAGGATATAGCAAACCACACCTGGAAGTAATACAGTTGCACCTTTGGTCTTACCAAGATTCTCATAAATTGTCATTAAAATTTGGTTGGATAGAAATACTGAACCAATTATGCCGCTCCATACAGCTGCAGAAGCAAGTACAAAATAAAATGTTACATACATTTTTAAAATATCTTTGGATGTATACCCAATGACTTTATATATTGCAATTTTATCCGCATCCTGGAGCATAGCATTACGAATCATAAACTGTATGATTAAAATACTAACAAATAACATAATAATTCCGATTGCCAGAAAAACTGCCCCAATAATATTTCCAGCCATCAGGTTATTCCCAATATTCTGGTCTAAAGTATAATAAAGTCCATTTAAGATTCCATCATTTTGCAGTCGATATGCTCTTTCTATCTCCTCTCCTGTAACATTCTCTTTCCCATAGATACATAAAAAAGAGGTCGCACTTGACTTTGGCTCTAACTGTTTTACTAAGATATCACTTGAAATCGCCTTGGTTGTATTAAACGAACTGGTATAAATTCCTGCAATTTTATACTGTTTTTCACCTTCTGGATATTCTACTGAAAGAGAATCACCAATATGAAGATCATAAGGCTTACTGATGCAGGCCGGAACCAAACATTCCCCTTCTCTTAACTGTCGCCCCTTGTCTGCTCCCCCTTCTAGATAAGTTATCTTTGAATAGACAGCATCCTGATACTCTGTTAATCGAATAAAAGCTTCTATTTTTGTTCCATTTGCTTTAATTTCTTCCGTTGCATAATGGAATTTTACACACTCCACCTGTTTTACTTCATCCAGCTGTCGGAATTTTTCCATGGTGGTTACGGTTACCGCTTCATCCCCATCGGAGAAAAAACGTGCCGTTGGTGCATTTGTGTCCTTGGCTAAATCATAAAATGGTTGCTCTAATCCAAGTAATATTCCTGCTGCTCCTATAAGAAGAGTGGAACTTAGCATGACAACTAGAAAAATCATTACTGTTTGTAGTTTTCTTGTACGAAAATTCTTAATCCACATAAACTTTCTTATCTCCCTCGCCTTTTGTTACTTCTATCATAACAATGAGAAATAAAATAAAAATATTAAAAATATAAATAAATATAAATATAGTCTCGGCAATAATGCTGCCGAGACTTTCTGAGTTCGCTACGCGAACTCCTGGCATAATATAGGTTTCCATTTGATAATGCTGCCGAGACTTTATGAGTTCGCTATGCGAACTCCTGGCATAATTTAGGTTTCCTTTTGATAATACTGCCGAGACTTTTAGAGTTCGCTACGCGAACTCCTGGCATAATATGGTTTCCATTTGATAATGCTGTCGAGACTTTCTGAGTTCGCTACGCGAACTCCTGGCATAATATAGGGTTCCATTTGATAATGCTACCGAGACTTTCTGAGTTCGCGGAGCGAAATTCTGGCATCTGCGAACTCCTGGATATAACATTAAGGAAAGGGCAGATAACCTGCCCTTGTCAGATTATCTGCCCTTGTGTTTTTCTTTCTTTTTTTGTTGACGCAGAATAAATAGTCTTTCCTTTTCTTCTTCTTTTTGTTCACGAGAATGAGTTTTACGAACTAGTTTATTCTGTTCATGTAATAATTGTAGTGCCTGTTGTGATTTTGTACCGATTCCAATCGTTTCAATCTGCTTCTTCACATTTCGTTGTAATCGCTTCGGATTGATATGAGACTTTTCTTTATGACAGGTTTCTACAGATGGGCTGAACTTAAGTTCATACCAGTTCTGCATAAGATATTCCTGCACCTCATAATCCTTTGGCTCTGCACCAAAAATCATGCGTGAAACAGTTAATTGGTTCTCTTGGGTTCTTTCACAAACACCAACCCAAAAGGGTTCTTGAAAAAATACTTGGAGCTTAATCGACACTTTGTTCATTTCTTTTCCTCCTTATCTTATATTTACTATAAGATTTTTTTGATATGAACAAAGAACGGACAACCAAGGAGGCAGGTTACTGATAGCATTGCTACGTCCGGACTACCAACCGGATCTGTGTTTTTATCTTTGTATTACTATTATAACTCAATTATTTAGTCTCATCAATGTGAAGAAAGTGTAATTATATCCTTATCCTTTTACATTGTAATAAAACTCTTTTAATTCCTCTTTTAAATCACTTGCTAACATGGTCTTTTTTATTCCTTGGATAGCTCCTTCTAGTGCGTACAATCGATTGATACAAGCGGATTCATCAATCATTCTTATTTTAAGCCATGCTTGTTTACTACCTATACTTTTTAATTGCTCCAGATTCTCGATTCCAACTTGATTTAATTGTTCTTCTACCGTAGACCCTATATTGGGTAATGCTGAAAGTTCTCCCATATTCATTCTTCCCTTTCATATGATAATTTCATCAATCCTTATTTCTTTAAACGGAAATAATATTCCCTGATTATACCATTTACATCTAAGAATGTACATATCTACTCAATATCATTCTTGTACTTCCTTATCTAGTACCTTCCAATGCGTAATTTTATATCGTTTGCCTTCAACACAAGTGATCCAAATACCACCAATAATAAAAATAGTGCTAATGATATGGGAACTTGTTATTGTTTCTTTTAATATTATTGCGGAAAGTAAAATACTACTAATCGGCACTACACTAGTAAATACAGCTGCACGATTCGCTTGTACTTTTTCGATTCCCAAAAACCATAATATATAAGATAAAAAGGAAACAAAGATTCCATAATATATAATGCAACCAATTGTAGAATAACCCATTCGATTAAAATCATATTTCGTTGCATCCAACACAGCCATAGGTAGGAGCATAACAAATGCATAACATACAATTATAGTTGTTCGATAGATTGCAGACATAGGCTTACAGAAAACTTTGCTTAGAATCGAAAACAAAGCTTCACATAACACAGCAGCCATAATTAAGATATTCCCTTTCCATGATCCATTTTCCATTCCACCATGAATGTATGGGTACAAATTAATAAATAGTAGCCCAATTACAACACAAATCATGCCTAATATTTGTTGCAGTTTCATTTTTTCTTTCAGAATAGCAAATGCTAACAACACAACAAGTACTGGAGCTGCGCTTGTTATTAATCCACTATTAGCCGCAGTTGTAAAACGCAAACCAACAAACGTAAAAACCCGATACAGCACGATACCACACAATGCCTGCAAAAATAGAATCATATGTGTTTTCCAATCTAGTTTATGATATTCTTTCTTTACGCGAAATGTTAGCGGAAGTAAAATTATCATTCCAATTAGGATGCCAAGTTCTGTTGCCAAAAATGTAGGCATGGTTTGCACCATCATTTTACTTGCAACCACTGCACTACCTGATATAAACATGGCTAATGTTAGATGAAAATAAGCTCGAATTTTTACTGTTAGATTCATTGGGTATTCCTCTTTTCTTTCTACCGATATTATGCTATTATCATAGAATTAAGAAAGTGGTTTGAAAAGTACCACTTAATTAGAATTAACAAAGCAATTATATGATAAAATTAAAAAAATGATTTTGGAAGGTGATTTGATTTCGAATGAAAAACTTCCTTCCACTAGGTCTTTGGCAATAGACTTAGGGGTATCTAGAAATACAATTCTCGAAGTCTATAACCAATTAATTGCGGAAGGTTATCTAGAGGGCTGCCATGGCTCAGGTACTAAGGTTGCCACTGGGATCAAACAATACCGAAACACTTCTGATTCCAACAAACGACCAACCTATTTAGAATATCCATTGGAAGATCGCAACTTAATAGATTTTCGTTCCGGTATCCCAGATTTAAGCTTATTCCCCAGAAGAGAATGGGCAAAAAGATATCAATGTTTTTGTTATGATTTACCAGATACATCATTTCGTTACTCTAGTCCTTATGGAGTTTTAGAACTAAGAAATGCCATTGCGGAGTACTTATACAACACCCGTGGGATTAGTTGTTCACCTTCAAAGATTATGATTGTATCTGGAGCAACACAAGGATTATCCCTCATATCATCTCTTTTATACAGCCACATTAAACCAAACGTGATTGTAGAAGATCCAACCCATCACGGTTTGCTTCAAGTTATCGCAAAAGTAGGTTATGAAATCACAGGAGTACCAGTTGATGAAAAAGGCATGGACGTTTCAAAACTACCAGATCTAGAAAAGGTATCATTCCTTTATACCACTCCTTCTCATCAATATCCCTTAGGCGGTATTTTACCCATACAAAGAAGACAGGAATTGATACAATATGCTACGAAACAAGATTGTTATATTGTTGAAGATGACTACGATAGTGAATTTCGTTATGAAGGTCAGCCAGTAAATTCTCTTTATGAGTTAAATCCTGATAAAGTAATCTATATTGGCTCATTTAGTAAGATACTAGCACCATCCATTCGCTTAGGTTATATTTTGTTACCAGATATATTAATCGATCAATATAAAGTCTTAAAAATGTATTCTGATGTACATACAGAATCTTTATCCCAGTATATACTTGCTGATTTTATCAAGACAGGTGGATTAGAAAACCATATTCGAAAAATGAAGAAGGTTTATAGTCAAAAAAGAATGCATTTATTAAAAGAACTCACCTGGAATTTCAAAGGAGAATTCCAGGTGATTGGTGCGGCTGCAGGCCTTCATATTATTGTACAATTTAAACATATTACCTTTACTGATGAATTAGTGGAACAATTATTGCAGCACCATATTAAAATCTATCCTGTTGAACGTTTTGCCTTAAAACAGAAGGGTAAACATAGTAATGAAATCCTTTTAGGATACGCACATTTAAGCTTACAACAGATAACAAATGGCATAAGCATCCTAAGCAATACACTGCATTCTATCGTAAAATAAAACGATTGTCTCTAATTTAAAGAAGTTCTTTTATAATAGACTGAATATGAATCTCTGTTGTATTTAATAATGGTGTAGCAATGTCTTCTTTCTTTATCATGAGTGGTAATTCTGTACACCCTAAAACCAGGGCATCTGCATGATGAACTTGAATTAAATCTTCTGCGATACTTAACATTTTCGATTTTTCCTGTGGAAGTACAAGTCCATTCTCCAGATTAGGAAATATAATATTATGAATGACTTCTTGTTCTTCGGCACTCGGTACGATTGCATTGATATTATATTTCGCAAATGCATTTGTATAAAGTCCACTATTCATGGTGAACTTGGTTCCCAATATAACTACTGTTTTATAATTGTGGAGCTGTGCTGTTTTACACGTTTCTTCTACAATACTAATCAATGGGAGACCCGAACGTTTCTGCACTTGTTCAAACACAACATGAGGTGTGTTTGACGCAATTGCAGCAAAGTCAGCTCCTGCATTTTCTAAATTCTTGATTGAATCAAGTAATAGATTAATTAAATTATCTAATCGTTTCTGCTCTAACAGATGAATCATTTCGGTCATATTAATGCTATCAATTACTAGTCGTGGATATTCGTCATCCTGCTTGCATTGCCTGTAACCTTCAATAATATCATTGTAATAATCTAAGGTAGAAGCAGGACCAATTCCTCCTATAATACCAACTTTTTTCATTTTAATAACTCCTTGTTTCATTTTTCTATAAAAACGCTTCCTGTTCAATTGATTTTCCTGATTCAAGCATGCAACCTATTAACTCGTCAAGCTGAGGAACCTTAAGATTTCTCAGTTTTTTCTTCACGCTATCCTTCATATCCTCTGCGTAATCCAAATAATTGTTAAATGTTCTTTTATCCATATTCATTGGCATTAAATCTGGAAATATTTTTTCCTGTATAAATTTAAAAATGCACACGCCTCCATAATCTAAATCACCACTATGAAGATAAGAAACTATTTGTTTTTGTAGTTTCTGATTCAGCGTGGACAAAAATCTTCTTTCTAAAGGTGAAAAATATCCATGTGTAAATATAATTAAAGTATTATCATCATAAGGTTCCGCTATAAAATTAGCCTTATTCTCTATGGTTATTATTTTACGGATATGGGGATTACTTAGAATTATAGCATTTTTCATGGTCTGTGTATTTAATATCGTACCATAGTAAAAATTTCCCGTATCTATCCTCTTGCCTTCTAACTCAATAAATAATCTCCCTTTAATATATAGCTCCTGAGCATATTCTTCTATGAATAGTTGATTTAATATATCTTGCTTCTCCATATTCATATCAATATCTTCTAAATATTTTTTTGCGATTCGAATGATTTTAGCCTGTAACTCTTTCTCAAATCTTTTAGAGTCATGTAATATACGTTTACTAAACACTCTTTTTAGTACGGGTTCATTTAATTGGTCAAGTCCAGCCAAGCATTCATAAAGAACTATTTGTTTTTTATCATCTTTTGCTATATTTCCTCTTTCTATGGCTGGAAGCACCTCTGCTTCCATATAATTTCGTATCCATGCTTTTTGGAAGTTTCGATAATAATCTAGCGCTTTATTTTTTTGATTTATCGTTATTACATATTTAGGTACTCGATTTGCCAACTTATAAAAACAAAGCATATTAGCTAAAGGGTATTTTATTTTTTCTATATCCACATTATAATAACCGTCAACCCAAACAATCTTGATCAGTTTAGCTTCTTCTAATTTCTTTGCTTGCATAACCATATCCTGTTGTTCGATAATTTTATATTCCTTCTCTTGAATCCGAAGGCTAGAATTTCCATCTAATTTATTATACTTGGCCTCTCTTCTTTCGTACTGATCCAGAATCATATCAATCAATGTCACTATCTTCATCCCCTTCCGTTATAAGCAATTCACGAAACTCTCTCTTCTCAAATTCTTGAATTGAAATACGGCTCTTATTCGGATTGGCAAATACAAACGTTTTGTCTACATTGTCAACATAGTTTTGAATCTTATCATTGGTCGCACTAATAATAGCTTGAAAACCAAGTTCTCGAATTAAACCAATACAGCTACCAACTTTCTCTGCATCCATCTTCGAAAATGCTTCATCTAAAACTACTAATCTTGGAGTAGGTTTTCTTCTAATATTAGCTTTCAAGTTAATTCTATATACTTGGGCAAAGCTTGCTAATAACGCCACATATAATGGATTCTGTCCTTCGCCTCCCGAGTTTTTGGTCAACATCTTACTAAGACGCATTGGTGGCATACCTTCCACTATCTGTTCCATATCAAAGGAAAGATAGGATCGATAATCAGAATAAAGTTCCATGTTCGCTCTTGCTTCTTCTAGCGCTTTTGCATCACTATGATCTGGTGGCATAAATAGTTCTAGCAATTCATTAATCAGGTCACTATAATCCTTTTCATGCTGCATTGTGAAGAAGTCCATTTGATTCTCTACATTACCCAAAAGTTTATGTGGATTAATCTCAAGATTTTCATCCATGAACATATCATAATATCTACCATTTTCCCCTTTGTTTTTTGTTATAATAAAGCGATACTTATCCTTACCAAAATTTAGCTGAGATAAAATTCGATTCAGATCATCTTTTTGCTGCATAACCTCTTTGATTGCATCTCTGATTTTGTATATGAAGTCAGATTTAAAATGATAAATAGCTTGTTTAGCCTGTTCATTGGCTTTCTCTGTAAATTCGCTCAACTTATCACTTCGCAAATTATCTAAAAGCTGATCGTACTCTATGTTTTCTTTATTCGTAAGTGATAATCCTCGATATGTATAGTCATTTCGGTAGTTTTCTCTCTTTTTAACTAGGCGCTCAAACTCTTCATGTGCTTTTTGATCAGCTAACTGTTGTTGATAACCAAGATTGCTCTTAATGAAATCAAGTCTTTTACCATTTTGACGATCCATAAAAACCGAGAAAGTTTGTTCTTTTATTTCCTCATAGGAAAAGAGTTTCTCTTTTTCTATTAAGGATTCACTCTGGAACATCACGCTTTCCACTGCTTCCTCTAGTTCCTTCTTTTTGTTACTAATTTGACCTACCACCATATCTTTTTGCGAATTATTTTCATGTATGGCTTCTTCTATCGTTTGTTGTTTTTGCTTCCATACATCAATTTGATTATTTTTTAGCTCTTGAATTTTAAAAATGTATTCTTGTTTTTTCGCTTCTTTTTCTTTGATCTCATTCATTTCAAGCATTTGGGTATATAGAGCTTCCATTTCCTGATTCAATGATTCAAATCCTAAGATTTGTTCTAGTCTTATTCTGTGTTCATCAAATGGTTTCTTCTCTTCACGTAAAATGGATACCTTTTCTTCTAGTTGTCGCAACCTACGTTCTATAGCAGTTCCACCAATATATGCATGCTCTGTGTAATTACGTGGATTAATATGTTGTAGTTTATAACCTTGGTACAGAACACAATCTGCAGTAATGCCGCTTCGATTCTCTCTAAGTTCATCCATAGTACTACATTTTATCACTGTTCCCATAAGAAAATCCACATAAGCTTTGGCATAATCCAACTTTGATGTAACTTCCATAGCAAGGGATTGTGATTGAGCAGGCTTCCGATCGGACAATACTCGTTCTGTATCAATAACAGAGACTTTATAATATTTTTTGGGATCTAATTCTTTGTATGCCTCCATAGCTTTTGCTGCATATTCTGGTGAAACTACCAAGGATAATTTGTTATTTCCCATGTAGCCTTCTACTGCATTTAGCCATGTATCATCTTGTACATCAATTACGTCAGCTAGAATATCCACAGGTACTTGTTTCTTATAAATCTGTTCTAACTTCTCTATAAGATAAGACTTCGCCTCTAATAAAAATCCAGGATATGCCTTTTGTCCGCTTTTTAACGTTTCAATTTGTCTCGTATGTTCTGCGATTTCATTTTTTAGTTCTGTACTTTTTAACGAGATTTTCTCTTTCTCTTCAGATAGATTTGCTCTCACCTTTTGAATCTTATCCTGAATCTGTACTAATTCATGATAAGATGCTTCATAAGTCTTAACTTTTCGGATTACTTCTTGGGAAGTGTCATCTAATAAATTAGTTTCATTCCAGGCAGTTAATCCTTCTGCAATTTTGTCATATCCTGCTTTGCTTCGATATAGTAGTTCTAATACTTGATTTAAGGAACCAAGTTCTGCTTCTAGCGAATCGTAACCACTATTTTGAATGGCGATCATTACTTCATCACGTTGTTTATATAGAAGGTCTACCTTCTGTTTTAGCCCTTCATAACGATTTTCTAACTGTTCAATATCACTTTTACAGTGACCTTGTTTTGTCTTGGCATAATCTATTTTGGACTTAATAATCTCAATATCTAGTTTGTCAATATAATACTGATATTGATTCACCTGCTCGTAACATTGGTGATACTTAAGAAACTGCTCCTGCAAGCCCTCCAGAAGATGAATTTCTTGTTTGGTATCTTCTAATTTACGTTTTAATCTTGTATAAGATGCAACACTATCTTGCATATCTTCCATGTGGATATCGTTCTCCGTACAGATGTAATTCTTAACGAAATCCTCCAGCTTCATGTCCATTTTAAACGGTATTGCCTTCTTAAATAGAGCTGGAAAATGCTTTGGATGAAGCCCACCAAAATAGTTACTGTATAACTCATTACGGAATTTCTCGTTGGTTCTGCTAAAGAAATATTCCTCCTGTGTAAAATGTTCTTTCATATACTCTCTTAGTTCATGTAAAGAAAGAACCTTTTCTCCATCTCGGTAACAATTGGGTAAAAGTTCCCCTTTATGCCAGAAGAACATACGATTCATCTCATTGGTAGAAACATCCACATCAAAAATAATACCAATACTTTGATATGCCTTCGTTTCTGTATCTTGGAATTCTAGCACAATAGTTGAGGAAAAGTTCTTGTTACGAAGATAACTAATGTTGTTATTCTCCTGAACAACTTTCATACCTCTTAAGTATTCAATTAAAGTACGATCAGAATCTTCTTTGGCCGCTTTATTAAAGAATCCTCGCCCGTTACTGTCGGCATATAATACAATCTGCAGTGCATCTAGTACGGTAGACTTACCACTTCCAGAATGTCCCGTGAAGAAATTGATCTCGTCATGAAAGGAAAGAACTTTTTCATTTATGTAATGCCAATTATTCAAACATATTTTCGTCATTGCCTGATATCTGTTCATCGTCTGCATCCTCCTCTTCCACCTGATATTGTTCTATAATTCCTTCTAAGGATTGACCATCAAACAGTAGATTTACAGTAGGATATATAATAAACCTTGTACTTCCTTCTAATTCGCCCATCTCATCCATAATCTCAATAATTTGATATTTTTTCAAACTTGTAAGTGTTTTTCTAACTTCTGTCATTGAAATGGAGCGATTATCCCACAGACGGAACAGTTTTATTTTTTCATAAATCTCATCTAGGGTGGTATACACATGGATGGAATTGGTAGCTGTATTCATCTGCTCATCAAAGACTAATTTTAGAAGTAGTATAAAAACAGTAGTTAACTTACTTAATTTATCACCTTGCAAGTTCCTTGTCTTTAAAAACATGATCCCATATTGTCGATTCTCGATTAGTTCCATATCAGCAACTTGAAAATAGGCTTTTAAAAAGTCTAAATGCCTCTCACAATTACGGTAAGTTTTACTTGCAACATATCGTTCCGTTTTGCTATCATATTTCTTTTCTAAAAGATAAGTTTGACTCTGTAAGATTTTAATTACCTCCGTCAAATCCTCTTTCTCTTCATCTAAAAGTTCATTATAATATTGAAACATGTTTTATCCTTTCCTTTTAAATACCATATCAGGATAACTATATTTTCCTCTGGTAATTTTCGCATCCGTTGTGGCTTCTACCTTAAATGGACTATTGACACGGGTACTATAGTCATAAGCCAATATAAGCAATTCGAACTCTTCTTCCGATGTAATAGGATGATCTTTGGTATGAAAGAACCCGTTGTCCATCTGATCTATTATAAATTGTTCAATCTGTACCTGGCTATAACGATTCTTATTACGATTAATTCGTAGAATATCTTCCTTGGATAACTCTTCTTCTACTGATTCCTCAACTTCAACTGTTTCTTCGAATACTCTACGTTTTCCTCTTCGTTTATAAAGAGATTCTGGCGATATGACGGTATGATCGTTTAGTTCAATGGCATTTGAAGTTTTAGAGAGAATTTCATCCTTATTTTCTTCTCTTGCAATGATATTCAATAAAGCGATCACATTTCCTTGAACACTATCGTCACTACTTAGTAAGTATTCAAGACGACTTACCGTTGCACGAACATATTTACTATGCTCTGTATCGATATGTGCTATCCTCTTTTCCATATTAAGAATCCCACGTTCCATCTCATATATAATTTCAAGAAATTCTTTCTCGACTTCATCTTTGTCCTTACCTTCTGCTGCCAGTTTCTGCTCAAGTATCTGTAACCTAGTTTCATCCTCAACAATGGCTCGTAGCAATTTCTTAATGTCGTTCTTATAAATGTAGAAGTTATCACTTGTTTTTAACAAGCTGTACTTCCTATTTACAATAGTTTCTACATATACGTCTAGGTGTTCTTGCAACAACTCTTCATATCGGTCTTTTTCTAACAAGGCACCAAAAAACTGATCCATATTATGTAGCATATCTTGAAGAGCACGGTTTAGCCTTGTAGTATTAATCATTGCAGCTCTTAACAGTTCCATTCCTGCTTTGCTGTCATAATAAAAAGAATAGATATTGGTATATACATTCTGAATATATAGATCTGTATCATTGGAGTCCGGATTACTGAGTTTCTTGAAAACATCTATAAAGACAGATGCATAGTCTGGTATCACAATATTTGTCTTAAATGAGCTATAATCTTCTACCTTTTTAAGCCAGGTAAATCGAATTAAGCGATTCATAATTTTAGTTGCCATGGGCTCCATAGCATCAATATCCTGCTCTTCATCATCTGCAGAGATATCTACAATACGGTCTGAAAAGTGCTCTGCTATAATCTGTATACAAGTCTCTTTTGTTAAGAAATAGTCATTATACAAATACTCATCGTAGATTGCCAACAGAGATTCCATATAGATATATCGATTCCTAGAATAAAATAAACTCCAGAAATGCTGTGATATGTTTAATATTTCTTTCATTTTTATACCCTTCTACCGGCTGTGTCCGGCATACAACACTCACTGTTCATTGACTTACCCTTTATTGTATTATAAAATACAAAATAATACAATAAGTCCATACTAACAAAAAATGGAGCAATTCATGCTCCATTTTCTATTAGTATATTCTTTTTTCTCTATCAGCTAATTAATTCATACTTACTTCGTTTTGAAAACTTAGTTGCCAACCAATGCCAAACTTATCAATTACAAATCCATAGCATTTACTCCAAAAGGTTTCTTGAAGTTCCATAACCACATTACCATCCACTTTTAATTTATTATAAATGGATTGAATCTCATCTACATCCTTACTACTGTAAATAAGACTAATATTATTACCCATAGTAAGTGGCATATCTGGTGGTGTATCAGAAAACATAATCGTACTATCTTTTACTTTGATCTCCGCATGCATCACCAAATTCTTCGTTTCCTCTGTTAATGGGAATCCATCATCGGCTGGCATATCGCCAAATAACATAATACGTGGTTTTTCAGTTTGAAAAACCTCAGAATAAAATTCTACTACTTCCTTACAATTGCCTTTAAAATTTAAATACGCTTGTACAGTCATGGTATACACTCCTTTATCGTAATAACACTGTGTTATCAAGTTCCAAATCCTGTATTATTAAAGTCAATGTTTCTGATAACTTTAAAATACCACTAACCATTATTGTATGTCAATCAAGAAATTTTACTACACATATGCTTCCTCGTTTTCAATAATTTATTCGTGAATAATTTTCTCTATTCTACAAAAACTAAACTCAGAAAGGAGTGCGATATTATGAAAAATGATGGATTTGATAATATGAAAACAACAAGCACAATCAGTACTGGTTTTCGAGATGCAGATCAAGATGGCGACCAAGGTGGCCGAACTAGTACAAAAAATAGTCCTGAGATAGGAAATCCAAAACCTTCCGATGCATCAAAAATTTTTCCGGATGAAGTTCCACGTAGAGATGGACCTGGAGGAGAATAACAAAACACAGATATAGAGTAAAGGCTATCACGTGATAGCCTTTTATGTATCGCTAAACTACCATTTTCCAACTTGATAGTGCTAACCAATTTTTACGTTGTTCATAATCTGGTAAGATTTTACCAACCAGTCGCCAAAATGATCTTTCATGATTCAGATGTACCATATGACACATTTCATGAACTACTACATAATCAATTACTTCCATAGGAGCCATGGCTAGTTTCCAATTAAATGATAACTCATACTTTGAGTTACAGGTACCCCAATTACTCTTATCGTCTGCTATTCTTACAGAACGTGGTCGTGTCTTAAAATTGGACTGATATACCCGTATTCGACTCTCCACTAAGGATTTACATTGTTGATAATAGAACCGTTTTAATACTTTTTTAATGGACTCATCGTTATGCTGTCTTACCTGAACTACTAACTTTTCCTCTTGGAACATAACATTATCTTGTTCTAAATTCTCATTTTCAATAATGGTAATTGGATATGAATTGCCTAGATACATAAAAACTTCTCCATGCTCATAAACTTTATCAGTATGGCCAGCCGTTCTATCCTTTTGCTCTTTGGATTTATCTATAATCCACTTCCACTTTTGCTCCATTACGGAAAGAATACTCTCTATGGTACTATCTTTCGGAGCACGAATTTCGATATTACCATAGAGATCTATATAAATTCCTATACTTTTTCGCTTTTTTAAAACTAAATTAAAATCTATCGTTGTTTCTAAATACGTATGTGTCATCTTATCCGCCTATTTTTAATTCCCTTATTCTACTTTATTGTTTTTCTGATTGTTTCTGATTCTTTATTACATTTTATCTTATTTCTTATTTCTAAATGATCTATTTCTACAAACGATTAGCAATTCTCAACATGTACATGCTTAAGTGATTCACTGGCGATTGCAGAAAGTTCATAAATCTTATTTATATCAGTTGCTTCCCGATCAACCATTTTCCACCTCGGGAAGAATCTTGATATATGCAATGGTATATCTTCATTGACTGTAGCCACCCATTTAGATAATTCTCTCATCTCTTCATTCGAATCATTTTCACCTGGTATTATTAATGTTGTAAGTTCGATATGACATTGATTAGATGCTAACCTTATAAAAGATTTAACCAATTCCAGATCCCCTCGAAGTTTATAATAGAATTCTTCTGTAAAACCTTTTAAGTCAATATTTAGTGCATCCACATAAGGAAGTATTTGTATCGCCGCTTGTTCTGTGACAGCTCCATTTGTTACAACCACACTCTTCATGCCGCGCTGCCTAATTTCCTTGGATGTATCAACCACAAACTCATATCCAATTAATGGTTCATTATAGGTAAATGCAATTCCAATATTACCTTCCGCTCTTAGCTCATAGGCTTTGTCTGCTAATTCAACAGGTGTAACCTGAATGGTCTCCACAGTATCATCCGCCATAGATATACTATAATTTTGGCAGAATGAGCAGTTTAAGTTACAACCATAACTTCCTACCGATAATATTTTACTACCTGGATAAAAATGATACAATGGCTTTTTTTCAATTGGATCAAGCGCAATGGATGTTATTTTACCATAGTTACTGTCGATAATGATTCCATTTTTGTTCATCCTAGCATGACATACCCCAAGTTGTCCATCCTCCAATTTACAATGGTGCATACAGACATTACATTCTATTTTCATAGGCTACTCCTTTTTAAATATGCCTGATTACTTCGAAGCGCTCTAGCGTCACCTCTTCATCTTCCTCAATTCCAGCTTTTCTCTTTGATATAGAGATCTGTTCTTCAACCGTATCTACCCCATCTAAATTCGGTAATAGAAGTCCTCTTCGTCTACCCCTCGTAACGATAACACCATATCGTTTTACATCAAGTTGTTCCATCGATGATATGAGTTCTGTATCGCCAAGCACATCCACACTATATACCAAATCCGGTAGTTCGTCTTCCGTGATAGGATCAAATCTTGGATCTTTGGTACCCGCACTAATAGCATTAAAGATAATTTCTTCGGCCACAGAATTGCTAGTAGGCGCCGTTGTTCCAATACATCCACGCAATTGGCCATCCTTTTTAATTGATACAAAAGTTCCCGCTTGTTTTTGAGTCATTTCAGTTGGTAAATAATCAGGTAGAGAAATAATCTTATTCTGGATGACATAAGATTCCAGTGATTGTCTTGCTAATTGAACATAGATATCCTCCGATGCTTTCCTTGCCTTCATTTCTTTCTGATATTCCTCCATATACTGTTTTCCATAATCTCTGGTTTCATCCTGCCCCATCACGGTAAATGCACAAATACCATATCCCACTCCAAAGGGTCCTTCATAGGATAATTGTTCTGCTTTAACATGGGTTTTATCTAGCGCTCCTGCCATGATAAGAAAAGATTTGTGTCCACATTCAGCAGCCTTATCACAAAATGAAACATCATAATGAAACAAATCCAGAAAATTACCGTTTCCCATACTTTTCATAATTCTCTCATCGTATTCGGGTCCTTCTTTTTGAAAACCGTACGGTCCATCCACTATTAACTTATGGGATAAATCTCCACTAGCTACAAAAACCACATTACGTTCTAGCTGATTGCTTATGGTTTTGATATATTCTCCTAAGGTGTAATGAGACATAGCCGATAAACCAGATAGTCCAACACGTACTAATTTATAATCAGTATACTCTTTATTAATAAAATATAAGGGTACCATAGTAGCATGGTCTAAGGATTTTTCTCTTTCACCCTCTGTACCTCCGGGGAAACCATTTTCATAAAGTAAATGTGCCAGTTCACTAATAAATTCACCATCATATGAAACTTTGAAACGAACCTTACCAGCTCCAAATTGGCTAAAATCACCTTCTGCTGTAAAGCCAGGTGATATATGAAAATAATCCGAATACATAATAGAATGTGGCGTTGTTAAGACAATTGTTTCTGGTTTTAAGGCAGCAATTCTGTTTGCAACTTCCCTGTACGCTTCCATGGTTTTGATTATCGCCTTTTCTTTTCCATGACCAACTTCCTCCACGATTAATGGTGGATGTGGTACCATGAATGCTCCTGTAATTGGCATTTCTACTCCCTCCTTACTAAATAATAGGTTTATAGTAGTTTTTCATTGTGTAACCTGATTCATTCAACTAATATAAAAATAGTCTCGGCTATGCCGAGACATTGGGAGTTCTCTTCGCGAACTCCTGCCTACAATAACTCTACTTCTTTTTTGAATTCTTTAAGTCCTTCTTACCATACTTTGAGGTTCTTGTATTACTTCTTACTTCTTTTAATGTACCATCGGCGGTCATTCTATATTTTTTCTTTGGCTCATTTTTCTTTGATTCACTTTTCTTCGTTTCATTCTTATTTTGAACTACTGTATCTTTTGAACTTCCTCTTCTTGGTTGTGTTGCTTTTTGTGATGGGAATTTATTTACTAGTGGATATGGGTGTTCTTTTATCTCCGCTAATTCTTTTCCAATCAATTGCTCAATATCCTCTAAATATTCTTTCTCATCAAAATCACAAAAAGAAATGGCTACACCTTCTAGTCCAGCACGGCCGGTTCTGCCAATTCGATGTACATAGGTTTCTGAAATTTCTGGGATATTATAATTAACTACATGAGATAATTCTTCAATATCTATGCCTCTGGCAGCAATATCAGTTGCAACTAATACGCGAATTTGTCCATCTTTAAATTCACTCAGTGCTTGTTGTCTGGCTCCTTGTGATTTGTCACCATGTATGGCTCTCGCCTTGATTTTTGCTTTTTCTAATTTACGTACTACTCCATCTGCTCCGTGCTTGGTTCTTGTAAATACCAGTGCAGAAACGATAGATTTATCTTTTAAAATATACTTTAATAGGTTGATCTTATTTTCTTTATCCACATAATACAGATATTGTTCTATAGTATCTACGGTTGAAGAAACTGGAGTTACTTGTACTCTTTCTGGATTTTTTAATATGGTACTTGCCATTCTTGCAATAGCTGGAGGCATAGTAGCCGAAAATAGTAATGTTTGTTTTTCATCTGGTATCTTTGTAATTATTTTTTTAATATCATGTATAAATCCCATGTCTAGCATATTATCTGCTTCATCTAAGATAAATATTTCTATATGATCTAGATTTACCACGTTCTGATTCATTAAATCATTTAATCTACCAGGTGTTGCAATCAAAATATCTACTCCCTGGCTCAATATCTCCTCTTGCGGTTTTTGAGAAACACCACCATAAATAACACAACACTTTAAGTTTGTATATTTACCATAGGTACAAAAGCTCTCGTA
Organism: Bacillota bacterium; assembly: GCA_023420935.1. Taxonomy (GTDB): domain Bacteria; phylum Bacillota; class Clostridia; order Lachnospirales; family Lachnospiraceae; genus Mobilisporobacter. Next base: position 88,353 of record JAEZUR010000036.1, read on the forward strand.
GATCTGAAGTGCTAATTCTCTTGTTGGTGTAATAACAAGAGCACGTATGGTTTGATTGTTTGTCTGTGCTTCCTGATCTTTACTTAATAGTTGTAATGTTGGTATTGCAAATGCTGCTGTTTTACCAGTACCAGTTTGAGCGCATCCAAGTATATCTCTCCCACTTAATATGGGAGGTATTGCTTTTTCTTGTATAGGTGTTGGTTCTAAATAATTTTCTTGTTTGATAGCCTCTAATATAGGGGGAATAATATTTAATTCTTGAAACTGCATTTTATTTTACCTCTTCCATTTTCTTGACGATTTTATGTTCCTATTTTTCCTATTTCGTGTTTCTTTCGAAAGAAGTATCTTATAACTAACTATAAAACCAATCCTAACATCATACTCACACTCTAGATAATATAACCAAATTTCACTTATATTTAAAAATAGTATTATCATTATACCACTTTGTTGCAATTAAATCCACCAATCAACTTGCATTATTGTCTTACTCAGAAAACAGATGATTTTCATGACAATAAGCACTTTCTTAACATTGACAAAATTAACCTAGAACTCTATACTGAAACATATGTATAGTATTCTATATTACTATTTTACAAATAAAAAGAAATGGAGTTCCGATGAACAACTCAAAACTATATGATACTATTTTTATTCGAAAATCAATTCGAAAATATGATATGATACCGCTTAGTGAGACTGTCTTAAAAG
>JAEZUR010000070.1 GCA_023420935.1 Bacillota bacterium
ACCAGAGTATACGGCGTTGGCTTCCTACCTATATCGAAAATATGTTGATTTGTATCTGAAGCTAGGGAAAAGTGGATACCAGGAATATCTTCAAAAAAATAAAGAAGAATTTAATCAAGACATTAAAAACTTAATGGAACTTTATAACCGAGGTGGGTTTACCAAGGGTTACTATACTACCTATAATGGAAAACAGATGATGTCTTCCAAGAGACCAAATCACAGTGGCGTATTGGTGGGTAAGGTAGTTTCGATAAAAGGCAATCGAGCCAGTATACAATTGTGCGAAGAGATAAAAGGTCAAGATATCTTAGAATTTAGAGATAAAAAAGGAGAGGCACAATACGAATATACAGTAAAAGACTTGGTGAAGAAAAATCAGACCTGTGAAACGAATTTTAAACCAGGTAGTAAAATCCAAATAGGTGATATGGTATATCGCACCAAGAATAATGCACTTCTTGATCAGTTGTCAGAAGAATTTATAAATAAAGAAGATAAGATTATGGTTAATGGTGATTTTGTTGCTTGTGTAGGTCAACCAATGAAATATACATTAATCAGTCAGGGTATAACAACCACTGTGCAAGGTGATGTAGTAGAAAAGGCACAGAAACAACCAATGCAAGAAGATAAAATCAAAGAGCAGTTAAGTAAGACCAATACAACGTCGTTTAAAATGGATCAATTAGAAGTCCATATGGAATCAGATATATTTATACCAGTTAGTAAATTGAATGAGCTTCGAAGAGAAGCGATTGAACAATTAACTGGTCAAATAGTGAAACAGTATCAACGAAAGCTGCCAATTAAAAATGAAGAAACCAACGTGACTAAGATAGTATTATCTTCAGAACAAAATACAGGGATTAGTGTGTCGGTTGGCAACCTAAGTCAATTAAGAGTGGCCATTACCATACCAGAAATTGATCAGATTTATCTAAGAACAGAGAGTGTAAACTTTAACCAAATGATGACAGCAGCCATAGAAGTGTTTGATAGCAACAAGGCTTTTTATCTAGTTATGCCATATATTTTTCGAGAGAATACCTATCAAATGTTTGAACATGCTTTGATTGAGAAAGAATTAGATATAAATAGTAAATATATTTCGGGTTTTGTAATTAAAAACTTAGAAGAATATGAATTTGTCAAGAAATATTCAAATGAAAAGGAAGCAAGTAAAGAAATTATTTTGGATTATAATCTTCATACAATCAATAAAGAAGCGAAAACATTTTGGAAGAACCAAGGAGTATATCACTTTACTGCTTCCATAGAATTGAATGATCAAGAACTACGTGAACTTGGATGTCAGGATTCTGATCTTATTGTTTATGGGCATATACCGCTTATGACATCTACCCAGTGTGTTGTGAAAAATACCATTGGTTGTGTGAATAAAGAAGGGATCTATACCTTACAGGATCGCTTAAAAAAGAAGTTTTATGTGGTAAATAATTGTAAATATTGCTATAATACCATATACAATGGTTCTGTATTATCTTTGCTAAATAATAAAAGAGAAATTAATCAATTAAATCCGAAGCAAGTACGATTAGACTTTACACTTGAAACATCAGAAGAGATGTTAAAAATAGCGAAGACTTATATTGATGTTTTTCGTTATAATAAAGAAGCGGACAAAGAATTTATTAAAGATTATACCAAGGGACATTTTAAACGTGGAATAGAGTAGGTGAAAATTTGGAGAATTTAGTAGTAGAATTATCAAAATATATTATTATCATACTGTTTGCCATATATACGATTTATAGTTTTACAGCATTCCGTGGCAGTAATAAAAATCGTAAAAACAGAATCTATCGTAAGCAGGTTACGATAATGATAATGATACATTTGATTTGTTATTTATTATTATATTTAAATACCCAAAATATAAAAATACTGATTCTTTATGCAGCTGAATTAGCATTTATCATAATGGCTTTAACACTATATCAATTAGTATATAAAAAATTATCTAGATTAATCTTAAATAACATGTTAATGCTTTTAGTTATCAGCTTTGTTATGCTCACTAGAATATCCTTTGATTCTGCCATCAGACAGTTTGGAATTGTATGTGCTTCTACTTTGCTATGTCTTGTAGTTCCAATATTAATTGATAAGTTTCGCTATTTCGATCGTATGGGTTGGATCTATGCTATCATCGGAATCATCTTCTTATTACTCGTATTTGTTGTAGGGGAAGAGAAAAATGGTGCAAAGAACTGGATTGATATTGCAGGATTTGGTTTGCAACCATCGGAGTTTGTTAAAATTATATTTGTGTTTTTTGCAGCTGCACTTTTAGCGAAAACGACCAAGTTTATGGATGTAGTAAAAATAACAGCAGTAGCAGCAGTATATGTTTTGATTTTAGTGGTGGAGAAAGACTTAGGAGCAGCGTTAATTTTCTTTGTTACGTACCTGGCAATCTTATATGTTGCTTCAACCAATCCATTATACATGATTTCTGGTTTAGTATCTGGTTCACTCGCCGCATGTGTTGCATACAAATTATTCTACCATGTTAGAGTCCGTGTGGCAGCTTGGAAGAATCCTTGGAGTGACATTAATGATAAGGGATATCAGATCGCAAGATCTTTGTTTGCCATCGGTACAGGCGGTTGGTTTGGTATGGGTTTGGGTAAGGGACTCCCTACGAGTATTCCAGTGGTTGAGAGTGATTTTATTTTTTCAGCCATATCCGAGGAACTAGGTGGTATCTTTGCTACGTGTATTATTCTTGTCTACATTAGTTGTTTTATTATGTTTATTAATATCTCTATGAAAATGAAAAGACAGTTTTATAAATTAGTAGCATTAGGACTTAGTATCATTTATATTTTTCAGGTGTTTTTATCGATTGGAGGGGTAACAAAGTTTATACCTTCCACAGGAGTTACCTTACCATTAATTAGCTATGGAGGAAGTTCTGTACTTAGTATTATATTACTTTTTAGTATTATTCAAGGATTATATGTTTTAAATCAAGATGAGGATGAGAATATTGAAAAAGGAAAAAGAAAAAAATCAGTTCAACAACCAAGACAAGATGGAGAACAATATCAAGAAGGATAAACCAAAGAATAAAGGCAATAGCCAAGTGTTAATCATGACATACATTTTTGTTGGCTTATTTGTGCTTTTAATTGGTAATTATGCGTATTTTTTGATTGTAGATAGTAATACTGTAATAAATAATCCTTACAATGCACGTCAGGATCTATTGGCAGAACGAATTGTGAGAGGGAAAATCATGGCAAGTAATGGAGAAGTACTTGCAGAAACAAAAACAGATAAAAATGGTCAGGAGACCAGATACTATCCTTACAAAAGTTTATTTTGCCATGTGGTAGGTAGATTTTCGAAAGGAAAAACTGGAATAGAATCTTCAGAAAGCTTTACTATGTTGGCTTCCAATGGGAACCCTTTCGGTAACTTAATCAATGAATTATCCGGTGTAAAAAATGTTGGTGATAATGTGATTACAACATTGGATGTAGATCTTCAACAAGTAGCATCGGATGCATTAGGGAAGAGGAAAGGTGCTATAGTAGTATTAGAACCAAGTACAGGAAAAATACTGGCCATGGTTTCGAAACCAACCTACAATCCCAATAAAATAATAAGTAATTGGGATGATCTTGTAGAAGATTCGGATAACAATTCGGCTTTGATTAACCGAGCTACACAAGGATTATACCCTCCAGGATCAACCTTTAAGATATTAACCGCTCTAGAGTATATTAGAGAGAATCCAAATTATAAGAAATATGATTATAATTGTGATGGAAGTGATACATTTCAAGGGGTTAAGATCAAGTGTTACAATAACAAAAAGCATGGGGAAGAGACTTTAAAAAAATCATTTGCAAAGTCTTGTAATGTTTCGTTTGCTAATATTGGAATGAAATTAGACATAAAATCCTTTCGACAACTATGTGAAACATTTTTATTTAATAAAAAGTTACCAACGGACTTAATTTATAATCAAAGTAGCTTTGAATTGACGGCTAATTCCAACCGTTCTGAAATACCACAGACTGCTATCGGTCAAGGGAACACACAAATATCACCATTCCATAATGCATTAATTACTGCTGTGATAGCTAATGGTGGAACGTTAATGAATCCGTATGTTGTGGATCGAGTTGAAACAACAGATGGAAATATTGTTAAGAAACATATGCCAACCACGTATGGAACCATACTATCTTCAGAGGAAGCCAAAATCATAAAGTCATTTATGAAAGAAGTGGTAGAAGATGGTTCAGCAACTGCTCTAAAGGGATTAAGTTATAGCGTAGCAGGAAAAACTGGATCCGCTGAGTTTGATTCTAACAATAATTCTCATGCTTGGTTTGTGGGATTTGCGCCAGTGAGCCAACCTAAAATTGTTGTAAGTATAATAGTAGAAGGCGCTGGAACAGGAAGTGAATATGCCGTTCCTATCGCTAAAAAGATATTTGATGCGTATTTAAAGTAGCATTTATTACTTAAATTTAGCTTAAATTAGCGAAAGTTTTTATTGAAATACACTATAAAAAGATGTATACTAGGGAACAGGATAAGAAAGCACACCAAGGAACAGGGGGAATTGCGATGATAGAGGCAACGAGCTGTGGCGGTGTGGTTATTTTCAGAGGAAAGATTTTATTATTGTATAAAAATTATAAGAATAAGTATGAGGGATGGGTCTTGCCTAAAGGTACGGTGGAAGAAGGCGAAGAGTTTAAAGAGACTGCTGTACGAGAAGTAAAGGAAGAGACTGGAGTAGTAACTTCAATTATTAAGTATGTTGGCAAGAGTCAATATACGTTTAATACACCCGCGGATACAGTAATAAAAGATGTTCACTGGTATTTAATGATGGCTGATAGTTATTATAGCAAACCACAACGTGAAGAGTATTTTATGGACTCAGGTTATTATAAGTTTCATGAAGCATATCACTTGCTTAAGTTTTCAAATGAAAAACAGATTTTAGAGAAAGCATACAATGAATATGTGGATTTAAAGAAAAGTAATCTTTGGGGAAATAAGAAATATTTTTAGGAGGAAAGCAGGCGAATGCCTGCTTTTTTCGTGTTCATAAATAGAGTCTAACAAATTATCACTTCATAGTATGCGAAGGTGAAGATTGAAGAGGTTAATTTATATAAATATCGTGATATTTTTTTAAAAGTCTGATAAAATAACAGTATGAAACAAGTTATCAATTATCTACAAAAGGAGATGTGCCTATGTTAGAAAAGATTGATTTAGGAAAAGAACTTTCGAAAAAAGAATATAATGTAATGAAGGAAGATTTGGAAGTAAAATTTGCAAAATTGCAACGTGATTGTAGAAGATTAGAGATTCCTATTACTATTATTTTTGAAGGCTGGGGTGCTTCGGGTAAAGGAACTCTAATTAATCACTTAATAAGTTCTCTTGATCCAAGAGGATTCAAGGTTTTCTCAACACAGGCACCATCTGATGAAGAAAAAATGCATCCGTTTTTATGGCGTTTTTGGACAAAGATTCCTGCAAAAGGTAGAATACATTTATTTGACCGAAGTTGGTATCGCCGTGTTATGGGTGAACGGATCGATAAAATTACAACCGAGAATCAGATGCAGTATGCTTATAATGAGATTGTAAATTTTGAGAAACAGTTAACCGATGATGGTATGATCCTAATTAAATTTTTCTTGCATATTTCGAAAGAAGAACAAACCAAACGTTTTAAGAAATTAGAGAAATCAAAAGAGACGGCTTGGCGTGTTACGAAGGCAGATTGGAAACACAATGAGCAATATGAGAGTTACTTAAGTATAATGGATGAAGCGCTTATTAAAACGGATACTGATTACGCTCCATGGACTATCGTGGAAGCAACAGATCGTGAATTTGCTATTATCAAAATGTTGTCTACAACTGTAGAGGAATTAACATCAGCCGTGAATCAAGTTGAAAAGATGAAGTTATTGAACGAGAAGGAATCAAATCATAACTTGGAATTAGATGAATCCCGTATGCTTAATCAGTTTAAGAATGGAGTCCTAAATGGAATAAATTTAAGTCTTACGCTTGAAAAGGAAGAATACAAAGAGAAGCTTAGAAAGTTACAGGAAAGAATTTCAGTTCTTCATAATGAAATGTATCGTAATCGTATTCCAGTTATTCTTGCATTTGAAGGTTGGGACGCAGCTGGAAAAGGTGGAGCAATCAAACGCATAACAGAACAAATAGATCCACGAGGTTATGAGGTAATTCCTGTAGCAGCGCCGAATGATATTGAACGTGCTCATCATTATTTATGGAGATTTTGGAAAAACATACCCAAAGCTGGTCATCTTGCTATCTTTGATCGAACTTGGTATGGAAGAGTGATGGTTGAGCGAATCGAAGGTTTTTGCAAAGAAGAAGAATGGAAGAGAGCATTTAATGAGATTAACCAGATGGAAGAACATTTAGCCAATGCGGATTATATCATACTTAAATTTTGGTTGCATATCGACAAAGATGAGCAGGAGAAGCGCTTTAAGGAACGTCAGGAAAATCCAGAAAAACAATGGAAGATAACAGAGGAAGATTGGAGAAATAGAGAAAAATGGTCTTCATATGAGGAAGCGGTAGATGAGATGATAGTTAGAACCTCAACTCACAATGCACCATGGATCATTGTGGAAGCCAATTCAAAATATTATGCTCGTATTAAAGTTTTAGAGACGGTAGTTAATGCACTAGAGCAACGATTGAAAGAAACAAAGAAGAAGGATAAATAATACAAAAATCCGCTTACCTAATTAGAATGTTAATCATAGGTAAGCGGATTTTACAATTCATTACAATAGAAAGTTCGTGGAGCGTGCTTTCTAACGTTTGTTTGAATTATAAAGTCTCTGGTTCTTCGTAAGTTTCTCCGAATAATTCAACAGTCACTTGTTTGATTTTTTGATCGTAGGTTGGTCTGTCGGAATAATCAGTTTGCGTATCAGCAATCTCATTCACAACATCCATTCCTTCCACTACTTTACCAAAAGCGGCATAGGAACCATCAAGATGTGGAGAATCTTTGTGCATAATGAAAAATTGTGATCCGGCAGAATTAGGCATCTGGGAACGAGCCATTGAGATAACGCCAGCAGAGTGACGAAGATCATTTTCGAATCCATTTAATTTGAATTCGCCCTTGATAGAATAACCAGGACCACCCATACCGGTACCTTCTGGATCACCACCCTGTATCATGAATCCTTTGATTACGCGGTGGAAAATTAATCCATCGTAATATTTCTTCTGAACTAATGAGATAAAGTTTTTAACTGTATTCGGTGCTATTTCAGGATAAAGCTCCACTTTAATAATGCCACCGGTTTCCATTTCAAATGTAATAATTGGATTTGTTGCTGCCATGTTTTTTCTTCCTTTCCTATTGAGAATAGAACGTATAAATATGAGATATCTTCTATAGATACAGCTAATATCATAATGGATTGCTGGGAAAATGTAAATAAGAGAAGTAAAAATACTTAAATTTATATGAATCAGGCTACCATACTTAGGATAAGTGTGATATAATGTCTTATGGTTTTTAAACATGTTAGATATTACTTTTGAAATATTATTTTTAAAATTTTGACTAACCTTTGTAACAAAAAAGCCTTGTAAACTTAATGTTTACAAGGCTTTATGATGCGGATGGCGGGACTTGAACCCGCACGAAGTCACCCCCGTCAGATTTTGAGTCTGATGCGTCTGCCATTCCGCCACATCCGCAAGTGAATGTCAGCGAAGATTATTCTATCACAATTGTTTTGAGATTGCAATAGTTAAAATCAATTTGTTTAGAGGAGGAAGAACATGACTTGTTTAGAGGTACAGGGGCTTACTACTCCATTCTTAAATGATAAAATTGACCCAGTGAAACTGGAAGAATTTTTAGATCATGTGGAACATTGTGATGCATGTAAAGAAGAATTAGAAGTATATTATACCTTATTAACTGGGATGAAATTATTAGATGAAGACAGAAATTTATCTAACAATTTTCATCTGGACTTTGAGAATAAATTAAGAAAAGCAGAAGAACGCATTTTGAAACGAAAAATACAACTAATTCAAAAAAAAGTAATACTAATAGTAATTATGGGTGCAATTGCTTTCCTAACGAACATTGGTGTAGGTGAGTATGTGCAAAAAGATATTTTGCCCTCCAGTGATGATCAAGTAAATGGGTCATTTCAGATTGAAAATTACTTTTTTGAGAGTCGGAAAACTAAATTATATGATATCTATTTTGAGAATTATCAAGTTTTCTATGAGATGGAGAATGATTCGGATGAATCGGAAAAAAAGACGATAAAAGGAGAAACGTATGGGAAATAAATTAGTTTTAATTGATGGTCATAGTATATTAAATAGAGCTTTTTATGGAATCCCTGAATTGACCAATTCAGAAGGGCTTCATACCAATGCAGTACTTGGCTTTTTGAATATTATGCTTAAAATAGTAGAGGAAGAAAAAGCAGACTATTTGACGGTTGCTTTTGATGTAAAGCATCCAACGTTTCGTCATGATATGTATGAAGGATATAAAGGTACAAGAAAACCAATGCCAACAGAATTACATGAACAAGTTCCAATTATCAAAGATATTTTAAAGGCAATGGGAATTACCATTATTGAGAAACCAGGATATGAGGCAGATGATATTCTTGGTACCATTGCAAAACAAGGAGAACAGAATGGCTATGAAGTGTCCTTAGTATCTGGTGACAGGGATTTACTTCAAATAGCTTCGGAACATATTAAAATACGAATTCCCAAAACCAAACGTGGTGTAACGGAAATTGAGGATTACAATACGCAAGATGTAATTGATAAGTATGGTGTAACACCGTCACAAATTATTGATTTAAAAGGATTAATGGGAGATGCATCAGATAACATTCCAGGAGTTCCAGGGATTGGAGAGAAGACGGCAGCTAAGATTATAGGCGAGTTCCATAGTATTGAAGAGGCATATGAAAATATTGATAATGTAACTCCAAATAAAGCAAGAGAGTCACTGCGTGAAAATTATAATCTAGCTACACTTAGTAAAGTGCTAGCTACTATAAAGATAGATTGTCCTCTTGATTTTCATATGGAGGATGCCAAGATTGGTGACTTTTATAACGAAGAGACGTTCCTATTAATGAAAAGATTAGAATTTAAGAGTCTCCTAAATCGCTTTGAGAAAAATTTTAGCCATAATGATAATCTAGAAGAATTATTTCAAGTGGTGGAGGATATAAAAACGGTAGATAATCTATTTAAAGAGATAATTATGTCAAAAAATTCTTATGTTGGCTGTCAATTTTTTGAAGGAACTAGAACAAAAGCAGTGGAACAATACTCACTATTTGATACCAATACCAAAGAAGAAAGTATATTAGGACTCTCGCTCGGTTATACAGGTAAGAATCAGGAAGAAAAAATCTATTATATTAAAACAAGTGAAGATATAACTGGTGAATACCTGATTGGAAAAGTGAAAGAATTATTACAAACAGGAATAAAGATCTCTGTAATCGAATTAAAGTCACAGCTTGGATTGCTAAATATAGAGGAAACGGATCAATTGCTGGATTGTGGTGTTGCAGCCTATTTATTAAATCCGTTAAAAGCTTCGTATTTCTACGATGACATAGCGAGAGATTTTTTAGGCCTTACAGTGCCATCTTATAAAGAGTTGCTAGGAAAACAGACAATTCAGGAAGCTTCGGATCAAGAAGATAAGAATTATTATGTATATGGATGTTATATGAGCTATATTGCCTACAAAGCATATCCTAACTTTATGGAACAATTACAAGAAACCAATATGGACAAACTATTCTGGGAAGTAGAGATGCCATTAGTTTACACCTTGTACGATATGGAATGTAGAGGAATCATGGTTAACCGTGAGGAATTAAAAAGTTATGGCAATCGTCTTGCTGAGCGTATTGTGAAACTAGAAAAAGATATTTATGATGCAGTGGGTGAAAGCTTCAATATTAATTCTCCAAAACAGCTTGGGGTTATTCTGTTTGAAAAACTTAAACTTCCATTTGGAAAGAAAACCAAGACAGGATATTCTACCTCCGCAGATGTCTTAGAGAAATTAAAGTGTGAAGATCCTGTGGTGGAAATGATATTAGAGTATCGACAATTGACCAAATTAAAATCAACCTATGCAGATGGACTTGCTAATTATATAGATGATCAAGATAGAAGAATCCATGGTAAATTTAATCAGACCATTGCAGCAACAGGTCGAATTAGTAGTACAGAACCTAATCTTCAGAATATACCAATACGTATGGAACTTGGAAGAGAAATTCGAAAGGTGTTTATTCCAAAAGAAGGATATGTCTTTCTAGATGCAGATTATTCGCAGATTGAGCTTCGTGTACTTGCACATATGTCTGGAGATGAACGGTTAATCTCTGCATATCAGGAAGAACAAGATATTCATAAGATAACAGCTTCGCAGGTGTTCCATACTCCATTAGATCAGGTAACCAGTGCGCAAAGAAGTAACGCAAAGGCAGTAAACTTTGGTATAGTTTACGGAATTAGTTCCTTTGGGCTTGGACAGGATCTTAATATTACCAGAAAAGAAGCGGAAGGATATATTAATAAATATTTCGAAACATATCCTAGAGTAAAATCTTTCTTAGATGAATTGGTTGTGTTAGGAAAAGAAAAAGGATATGTAACTACTTTGTTCCATCGTAGACGTCCTGTTCCAGAACTTTCCTCCAGTAATTTTATGCAACGCTCCTTTGGTGAACGAGTAGCAATGAATTCACCAATTCAAGGAACGGCAGCTGATATTATTAAGATAGCCATGATACGTGTGAATCAGACCTTGAAGAAACAACAATTGAAATCCAGCTTGATATTGCAGATTCACGATGAATTATTAATTGAAACCCATAAAGACGAGATAGAGCAAGTGAAACAGATTATTAAGGAAGAAATGTATCATGCAGCAAGCTTAAGCGTGCCGCTAGAAGTAGATGTAAATCAAGGAGATAATTGGTATGAAGCAAAATAACCCAGATCATATTAAAATCATTGGTTTGACCGGTGGTGTGGGTAGCGGAAAGTCTACAGTAGCTAAATTGCTGCAAAAAGACTTTCAAGCTAGAGTTATTATAGCGGATGAAATTGGTTATATGGCTATGAAACCAGGTGAAGCAAGTTATCATAAGATTATAGATAACTTTGGAACTGGCATTTTAGAGGGGAATCATGAAATTAACCGACAGAAGTTGGCAGATATTGTATTTCGTAATGATGATAAATTAAAACTATTAAATTCTATCATACATCCTTATGTTCAAACCTATGTGTTGCAGGTGATCGAAGAAGTAAATCACGACAAAAGTGCTAGTTGCATTGTTGTAGAATCGGCTATTTTAATAGAGGCTGGATATCAGGATATCTGTGATGAAATCTGGTATGTTGCAGTGGATGACCACATTCGAAGAGAACGTTTAAAACAAAATCGTGGTTATTCTGAAGAAAAAATCGATTCTATTGTGAAAAAACAAATGGCTGAATCTGAATATATTCAATATGCAACTAGAATAATTTATAATAATGGTGATGTGGAAGGAATTTATAAACAGTTAGAACTTTTACTAGTTTAAGAATATTAGTTATGCTATAATTACCAAAATAGCAGAATTATTATGTTGAAAAACCGCGAAGGCGGATGACGGAAAAATGCAAAGTATGGGGGATTGGACAATGGAAGTATTAAATTATCCAGATCATTTAGTGTTTGGACTTGATATAGGGACTCGAAGTATTGTTGGAACAGTAGGCTATAAAGAGAACCAAAACAAGTTTAAAGTAGTTGCCCAAGTGGTTAAAGAGCATGAAACAAGAGCCATGCTAGACGGACAGATTCATGATATTAATAAAGTGTCGGAAACTATTGCCATCATTAAGAAAGAATTAGAGTCCATGATTGGCCGTGAATTAAAAGATGTTTGTATTGCGGCAGCAGGTAGAGTTTTAAAAACAATTACGGTAAAAGCAGATTATGAGTTTCCAAGTGAAACGATTATCAATGACGAACACATTTATTCTTTAAATTTATTAGGGGTTGAGAAAGCTTATGAGGTCATTCGAAAGGAACAGCAGCAAGAGGAAGAGTATTACTGCGTTGGTTATTCTGTAATACGTTATTATTTAAATGATTATAGTATTACGAATCTAGAAGGGCATAAAGCGGGAAAAATCTCTACAGAACTATTAGCCACCTTTTTACCTGATGAAGTCATTGATGGGCTTTATGCAGCAGTAGAGAAAGCTGGATTATATGTTGCCAATCTGACCCTAGAGCCTATTGCGGCTATTAATGTAGCAATTCCAGAAAGATTCCGTCTCTTAAATATTGCATTAGTTGATGTGGGTGCAGGAACTTCCGATATCTGTATTACAAAAGATGGTAGTATTGTAGCATATGGAATGATGCCATATGCAGGAGATGAGATAACAGAATGTATTGCCAAACAGTATTTAGTAGACTTTCAGACTGCTGAGAAGATTAAATTAGCATGTCTTCGTAAAAAATCAATTTCGTATAAAGATATTATTGGGAATTCACATAAACTAGCAACAGCAGAAGTAATTGACGTTGTTTCAGAAACGGTAAAGATGATTACCAAGAATGTGGCTGATAAAATTATAGAGCTAAATGGTGATAAAGCGGTTAGTGCAGTATTTGTTGTAGGTGGAGGTGGAAAATTACCAGGCTTTAATGATTACTTAGCTAGCTTCTTAACTATATCCAATGACCGTGTTGCATTACGTGGTGCTGAGGTGTTACAAGACGTTGAGTTTCTTCAGGCGGGTATTAAAAAAGATTCTCTATTAGTTACTCCGATTGGTATATGTTTAAATTATTATGAACAACGTAACAGTTTTATCTTTGTAACCATGAATGGAGAACGTGTTAAATTATATAATAACAATAAACTAACCATAGTCGATGCAGCAATTCAAATTGGACTAGCCAATGAGTCTCTATTTCCTCGAAGGGGAAATGCAATTAACTATACAGTGAATGACGAAAAACGTATGGTGAGAGGCGAACAAGGAGAGGCTGCAGTTGTTAAATTAAATGGAAAATTAGTTGGCATTAATGCTCCAATTGAGGGAAATGATCAGATTGAAATAACCGTTTCAACGGTTGGTCCAGATGCAACCATGGAAGTGCGACAGATACCGGAATATAATAGCACAATTACATTCCTATTTAATGATAGGAAAATCGTTTGTCCAAAGTTTGTTAAGGTAGGAGACAAGCTTGTGTCAGAATATTATAGTATACAGGATCAAGATCAAATACAAATTTTAGATTACTACACCTTAGAACAAGTTCTTGAATTCATGGATCTTGAATATAAAGACGTTTTTTATGTCAACAATAAAGTTGCTGATTTAACGGAAAAAATATATGCTAACTTTACTATAACAACAAAATTATCTGAACAAGAGCCAGAAAAAAAGGAAGTAGAGCAAAAGAATCAAGCGGACCTAAAAATTCAGAATGTAGCAGAAGAAAATCAAACCCTTGAAGTTATTGTTAATGGCGAGACAGTGAAGCTTACTGGTAAAAAAGCTTACATACTTGTGGATGTGTTAGATTTTTACCATTTTGATATGACAGTTGCCAAGGGGAGTGGCTTAAATCTTACTATTAATGGGTTATATTCCGAATTTACAGATAAAATTGTACAATATGACGTAATCGACATTAGCTGGAGGGAATAAATAATTTGGAACGTGGGGAAATTCTTTTTGTTCAGAAGAAATTTACAGTAGTACATCGAGTCTTTTTTATTGTAATTGCATTGTATATTGCTGAACATGTTCTAGTTAATAATAGAGCTGTTTCTATTTTTCCACTTTTCAGTATGATACCGTTTCTAATACTAGAAACACTACTGTTAAGTAGAAAAAAAGTACGAATCTTTACAATCACAGTACTACGATATATACAGGTTTGTTTTAGTATTTTAATAATGATTCGAACGGACTATATTTATTCCTTTGCAATTGCATTATTATGCTTTTGCTTTTTTGTGATGGAATATTATCTGACTATTGATTTTGTTGACGCGTACTACAGAAATGTTTGTATTATAACCATTGCAGTTCCGTTAGGTATCGGTGTTTTAATTGAATGTGTGATAAAATCTACAATTAGCACGAAATTACTTCCACTAATAATGGTGTCAATGGTTTTTATAATAATGATGTATACCATATCAAATATTTTCTCGAAACTAATAGCGGAAAATGAAGAAAGAGTCTTTGCGCAGTCACGTTTATTAGAAAAAGTAAATGAAGCCAATGAGGCTCTTCGACTGAATCAAGAAAAGATAAATAAATCAAATGAACTATTGGGAATTCAAAAGTTGGAATTAGAGGTTGCTAACAATAAGATAAATAGTGTGAATAAAGAGATGATGATACAGAATGAAATTGTAAAGTATATATCGTCTTCACTAGAAATTGGCAAGCTCATGACGTTAATTACAGAATCTATCATTAAAGAAATAGGGGTTGAAGTGTGCGCCATTGTTCTCTATCCAGAGATGGAACATGATGAGATGCAATGTAAGGTTCGATCAACATTAAGTACAACGTTTTCACAACATTTAAAAAGTTCCATGATGAAACGATGCTTTGAACCTTATTTAGTAGAGAATAAAACCTATATTGACAATCGAGTGAAAGAATCCAATTATTCCTTTATTAAGAATGCAATGATCAATTCATTAATTATTGTTCCGCTCATCAATGAGGAAAAGATAATAGGTACCTTATTTGTTGGACATCCTAAATATGATTATTTCGTTGATAATATTGTTTTCTTTGAGGCAATTGTAGCACAATTTATGATTGCTCTACATAATGCTAATTTATATTCTAAAATGCGATATATGGCAATTCGAGATGGATTAACAGATATCTATAATAGAAGGCATTTAACTAAATTATATAATGAGGCATTAAATGAAACAATTATTAATCGATCCTCTTTATCGGTAGTATTATTTGATATTGATAAATTTAAGAGCATTAATGACTCTTACGGACATTTGTTCGGAGATACCGTAATCCAAACCATTGCATCGTTATCTGAGGAAATAGCGAAGGATAATGGAGGAGAAGTAGGTCGATATGGAGGAGAAGAATTTGTTATTTTATTCCCTGATAAGGGAGTTACTGAAGTCTATCCAATTATTGATGAACTTAGAAATCGTATTAAAGAAACAGAGTTACTACATAATGCAGAATCTATCTATGTTACCATAAGTGTTGGGATAACATCCTATCCTGAAACTTGTAAAAATCCAAGTGAATTGTTAAATCGAGCGGATTGGGCAATGTACTATTCGAAACAAAACGGTAGAGATTGCATCACGGTAGATAAGGATGATATAAGGGAAAATGTTATGTTAAAATAGTAGCAAATTAGAAATTAGTGTGTTATAATGTCGCGTAAGCACGTTTGCTTGTTTTAACAGCTTGGAGGAAAAAATATGAATTTATGTAGTATTGCCAGTGGTAGCAGTGGAAACTGTATTTATGTCGGGAATGGCAACACCAATTTACTTGTTGATGCAGGAATTAGTGGAAAGCGAATTGTTGCTGGATTGACAAGTATAGATATTAACCCGGAAGAGTTAAATGGTATTTTAGTAACGCATGAACATATTGATCATGTGGGCGGCCTAGGTGTTATGGCCAGAAAATATCATGTTCCAATCTATGCCACAGTTGAGACCATTAATGCAATTCTTCGAATTAATAGTGTTGGGCGTATCCCTGCTGAGTTATTTCAAATAATCGAAAATGATAAAACATTTATGATCAATGATATTGAAGTAAATCCCTTTACCATCTCTCATGATGCGGCGAATCCTGTATGTTATACTTTTCATAAAGATGGTCACAAGGTTGGGATAGCAACGGATCTTGGAAAATATGATGATTACATTGTGAAAAGTTTATCTGGCTGCGAGATTTTATTACTAGAAGCCAATCATGATATTAATATGTTACAGGTAGGAGCTTATCCATACGTTTTAAAAAGAAGAATTCTAGGAGACAAAGGACATTTGTCCAATGACAATTCTGGTAGATTAATTCGTGAGTTACTTCATGATAAATTAAAATATATTTTTCTAGGACATTTAAGCAAAGAAAACAATTATCCGGAACTTGCTTATGAAACGGTAAAATATGAACTTTTGCAAAAAGAAAATAGTGCATCATATAGTTGTAATATTTGTGTTGCAAATAGGGATGAGCCGTCAGCTTTGGTTTCGGTATAAATAGTATAGATGAAAAATCAGGAGGATGTTGAAATGAAAAAGACAATTATAACGGTAGTAGGAAAAGATAGCGTAGGAATTATTGCTAAAGTATGTACTTATTTAGCTGACAATAAAATTAATATTTTAGATATTTCTCAGACTATTGTACAAGGCTTCTTTAATATGATGATGGTTGTTGATGCGAATAATTCTGATAAAAAATTTGATGTATTAGCAGATGAATTAGCAAAAGTAGGCGAAGATATCGGTTGTATCATTAAAATGCAACATGAAGATATTTTTAACAAAATGCATCGAATCTAGTGCGAAGAAACAAAGCAACAGATAAGTAACTAGTATCGCGATTCACAGATGATTTATGGAGGCCAGATTAAATTATGATTAATATGTATGAAGTTATCGAAACCAATAAGATGATTGAGCAGGAGAACTTGGATGTTCGTACCATTACGTTAGGAATTAGCTTATTGGATTGTGCTGATAGCGACTTAGCAAAATTGAATAAAAATATTTATGAAAAAATAACTACGGTTGCAGCAAATTTAGTATCCACAGGAAATGAGATTGAAAAAGAATATGGAATTCCAATTGTAAATAAAAGAATCTCCATTACTCCAATTTCATTAGTTGGTGCATCTGCTTGTAAATCCCCAGAAGATTATGTATCCATCGCCAAAACATTGGATAAGGCAGCAAAAACAGTTGGAGTTAACTTTATTGGTGGTTATTCTGCACTTGTTTCTAAAGGAATGACTAAGAGTGATGAATACTTGATTCGTTCTATCCCTGAAGCATTATCTTCAACAGATCGAGTTTGTAGTTCTGTTAATGTTGGATCAACCAAAACTGGATTAGATATGGATGCAGTTAAACTTTTGGGTGAGATTATTCTTGATACCGCAGAAAAGACAAAAGAAAAAGATTCACTTGGTTGCGCCAAGTTAGTTGTTTTTTGTAATGCGCCAGATGATAATCCATTTATGGCAGGTGCATTTCATGGTGTAACAGAAGCTGACTGTATTATTAATGTCGGTGTTAGCGGTCCTGGTGTTGTTAAGACTGCGCTAGAAAGCGTAAAAGGTGCTGATTTTGGTACTCTTTGTGAAACAATTAAAAAGACTGCGTTTAAGATTACCCGTGTAGGGCAATTAGTAGCTCAAGAAGCTTCAAAGCGAATGGGAATCCCATTTGGTATTATTGATTTATCACTTGCTCCTACTCCAGCAGTTGGAGATAGTATTGCAGAAATCTTTGAGGTTATGGGATTACAACGAGCAGGTGCTCCTGGAACAACAGCTGCTCTTGCGTTACTCAATGATCAGGTGAAAAAAGGTGGCGTAATGGCATCCTCCTATGTAGGTGGTTTAAGTGGTGCATTCATTCCAGTCAGTGAAGATCAGGGTATGATTAATGCTGTTTTAGAAGGCGCACTTTCTCTCGAAAAATTAGAAGCAATGACATGTGTATGCTCCGTTGGATTAGATATGATTGCAATACCAGGAGATACGAAGGCTACAACAATCTCTGGTATTATCGCCGATGAGATGGCGATTGGTATGATTAATCAGAAAACAACTGCAGTTCGATTAATTCCAGTAATCGGTAAGAAAGTTGGAGATATGGCTGAATTTGGTGGATTATTAGGATATGCGCCTGTTATGCCAGTAAATGGTTTTAGCTGCGATGATTTTATTAATCGTGGAGGAAGAATCCCAGCTCCAATTCATAGTTTTAAAAATTAAGTAAAGTATCCAAAGGGTGTATAACTATGAGCTGAAAAGCTTGTATTTATGCACCATTTCTATATACATCTAGTATAATTTATCCATTAACAGGATATTCTGTTAAAGAGATAAAGAAATATATATTTCGCCAACGAGACTGGATGAATCGTTGTTGGGAGTATAGTGAAATCAGGAGGTTTTAGTATGGTATTAGAAAAAATTGATTATAAAAAAGTATTTTATTTTTTTGAGGAAATCAGTAGTGTACCAAGAGGATCAAAAAACAATGAAGGAATTAGTGATTATTTAGTTTCCTTTGCACGAGCTAGGGACTTAAATTATGTGCAAGATGAATACCTTAATATTATCATTTATAAAGATGCTACGGAAGGATATGAAGAAGTGCCAACGTTAATTCTTCAGGGGCATATGGATATGGTATGTGAAAAACAGCCTGATATTGAACATGATTTCACTAAAGAAGGGCTAGAATTAAAAGTTGACGGTGATTATGTTTATGCCAATGGAACAACTCTTGGTGGTGACGATGGAATTGCATTAGCCTATGCATTGGCTATATTAGATGATAATGAAATGGTTCATCCAAATCTTGAAGTTCTAATTACGACAGATGAAGAGATTGGAATGGACGGTGCAATTAATCTAGATGGTTCGTTACTAAAAGGATCTTACTTAATCAATCTTGATTCTGAGGAAGAAGGAACAATATTAACAAGTTGTGCTGGTGGATTAACTGCCTGTATCAAGATGCCTTTGGAATACGAAACGGTAGAAGAAAAACAAATTAGAGTTATGATAACTGGGCTCACTGGTGGACATTCAGGAATGGATATTGACAAGAATCGAACCAATGCCAATCTCTTATTGGGACGCTTATTATTTGAACTACGAAAGCAAAACTATCATATTACCCAACTATACGGTGGTCAAAAAGATAATGTAATTACCAGAGACGCAGTAGCATATCTTACTGTTGCGGAAGAAGATATCTATTCTTTCATTAATGACATTAAGTTCTTAACGGAGATTTATAAAGGTGAGCTAAGAAATAGTGAACCTAATTTATCCATCACCATAGAACAAAGTGAATGTAAGGAATATCAAGTTCTAACCAAACAATCCATGGATAATATTATTTTCATGCTGTTAAATATACCTCATGGTGTACAAGTAATGAGTTCTAATATACCGAATCTAGTTGAGAGCTCATTAAATCTAGGGATTTTCTATATGGAAGATAACCAAGTATATTTTTCATTTTCAGTTAGGAGTTCCTTGGGTTCCTATAAACAATTTATGAGTGAAAAATTAAGATTACTTGCTGATTTTATTGGTGGCAGTTATGAAATAAAAGGAGAATATCCTGCATGGGAATATCAAAAGGATTCTAAACTACGTAATCTTGCTATTTCTATTTATGAAAAACAATACGGCAATGAGCCAAAGATAGAAGCCATTCACGCAGGGCTAGAATGTGGAATCATTAGTAATAAACTAAAAAATGTAGATATCATTTCGATTGGACCAGACATCTTAGATATTCATAGTCCACAGGAACGATTGAGCATTTCTTCCACAATACGAGTGTTTGATTATGTAGTTAATTTAATGGAAGCTTATGTAACAACCATAAAATAATTGACGTGGGGGACTCTATGAGAAGAAAGAATCGCATTTTAAAGTATATTATATTAACCCTTAGTTGTGTTGTTTTATTTCTACTGATTGGTCTAAATTATAAGGAATTAAAGGGGTATTTGGTTAATCAAGAGCCAATTGCTACAGAGACAGTTTCAAAGGATCCGTCGGTTATTCCGAAACCAACCATAGAGTCGGAAGTAATAGATGAAATAATAGAACCTGAGATAACACAAACACCAGAGGTAACAAAGCAACCGGATGAAACAAAGCAACCGGAGGAACCACAAGTAAATCAAAAAGTTACCTTATCTTTTGTGGGTGATATTTTATTATCGGATGGTATCTTGGCTAATTATGATAAAAAAGGGATGGATGGAATTCTATCTAAAGAGATTCAAACAGCATTGAATGATGCAACACTAACCATAGCAAATGAAGAGTTTCCGTTTAGTGAACGAGGGGAACAAGCGAAAGATAAACAATATACGTTTCGTATTGCTCCAGAACGAGTGAATATTTTTAACCAAATGGGAATTGACATTGTAACAATTGCCAATAATCATACTTTGGATTTTGGCAAAGAAGCATTACTAGATACCTTGGATACCCTCGACGCTGCAAATATAACGTATATAGGTGCGGGAAATAATTTGAATCGCGCGAAAGAAATTCAATATAAAACAGTGGACGGATTAAAGATAGCATTTTTGGGTGCATCGAGAGTTATTCCAGTACCAGAATGGAATGCAACAGATAAAAAACCAGGAATGTTAACAACCTATGACCCGACCATATTGCTAGAACAAATAAAAAAGGCAAAGGAACAAGCCGAATTTACTGTGGTTTATTTACACTGGGGTATTGAACGAAAAACAAAGCCAGAAGATTACCAAAGGTATTTGGCTAAACAATATATAGATGCTGGAGCAGATCTGGTTGTCGGTAGTCATCCTCACTGTTTGCAAGGAATTGAGTATTATAACGGTAAACCAATTATTTATAGTTTGGGGAATTTTCTTTTTGGTACTAATATTGACAAAACAGCAGTTTTGCAAGCAACGATTGAAGCATCAGGTGAGAGCACTATTTCTATATTACCATGTAAAGGAACTAATTTTTATACACAAACCATTTCTGATTCAAATCAGAAAGCGCAGTTTTACAAGTATTTAGAAGAAATCTCATATGGTATAACCATTGATGAAAATGGTACCGTGCATCCATAATAGAAACACCATAAACCATGTAAAAAATATATTACAAATTTGTTAAATTTATGATATAATGGAAGTAATGAGCCAAAAGCGAAGCATTTGGTGTAAATGATAGCCTTTATCTTGAAGGCAATTCTAAATTTAATCATAAAATAGGAGCTAATGCATGGATAAGCAAGAGAATGGTAAGGCAGCAGGACAAGCCGAGGAAGAGTTATTAAGTCAGATTAATTCATCGTTATCAAAGCAAATTAATGAGCAATTTGAGATGGATGTTGTGAAAGAAACAGAATGGCAAAGTAGTACAAAGAAAAACAGAAAAGTACCTTTGTGGTTTAAAGTTTCTACTATTGTATTTGCTGTGATATTACTTGTTGGGGTGGGTTCGCTCTTATGGTTGAATTCCTTATATGGGAATATGAACTACGAGGACGGTACAGAAGTGAAGCAAGAAGCTGAAATATTTGAACAAGACGAGGATGCAAAAGATCTGGAAGAAGTGGATCCCAATGCCGTGAAATGGGATGAAACTACAGATGGTGCTAGAAAAGATGACAATGTAATCAACATTCTTTTAGTTGGCGAAGAGTCTATAAATGATGGGGATAGCCGAGGACGAACGGATAGTATCATGATTGCAACCATTAATAAAAAAGAAAAAGCAATCAAGTTAACTTCTGTTATGCGAGACACTTATGTACAGATACCTGGATATAGTGATAATAAATTAAATGCAGCTTATCACAGTGGTGGTATGCCGTTATTGGTAGAT
>JAEZUR010000118.1 GCA_023420935.1 Bacillota bacterium
CCTTACCTTCCTAGGCATATTCGCTTTTGAGCCTCAAAACGTAGTAAAAACGCCGCATAAGCAGGCGGCATTTTTACCTGAGTTTCAAGACGAATAAGGACGCCGTCGTCAGCCGGTCTGACCAAGCTGAATCGATATACAACCATATTCATGCATTTACGTTGTTGACCTAATATGAGATGTGATTATTATGCTTGATATCGTATAAAATACAACTCAAATAAAATAATCGTTGGGTATTAAGAGGTATAAATGAGATATAGGAGAATTCATTCAAGTATGTTGTGACTTCTAAGTTTGAATGATTAAAAGATAATTTGTAGATATAAAAGATATTTAAAATCAGGTAGATTTTATAGTAATAAGTCATCAGAAAAAAATTTGATATAAAAGTCATTATGATAGGAGGGATTTTATGGCGTTACGTGTTAGTGGAGATCAATTTGAAGCAGAGGTTGTAGCTTCGGAGATTCCTGTTTTGGTGGAATTTTATTCGGATTCTTGTGTTCCTTGTAAGCAGTTGTCACCGATTCTGGGGGATCTGGAAGAGGAATATGAAGATCAATTAAAAATTGTGAAGGTGAATGTGAATTTTGATAGCGATGTTGCCAGTCAGTATAGCGTAATGGCTTCACCAACTATGTTATTTATGAAAAATGGAGTGGAGCAGAATCGTTTAAGAGGCTTGGCTAAGAAAGAAGAAATAAAAAATATAATAGATAATATCTTATAGGAGGTAGTCTCATGATAATAACAGTGGCAGGAAACAAGAAAGAAGTAAAAGAAGCAATTACAGTAAAGGAATTAATTGAATTAGAAAATGTAGAAAACGCAGAATATGTTACCGTAACGGTAAATGATGATTTTATTGAACGTAGTGATTTTGATACAACTGCATTAAATGAAAATGATACGGTTGAATTCTTATACTTCATGGGAGGAGGTAGTTTCTAATGGCTTTTACAAACGAACAGTTAGAACGTTATTCTCGTCATATTATCTTAAAAGAAGTGGGCGCAAAGGGGCAAAAGAAGTTATTGAATGCCAAAGTGCTTATTATTGGAGCTGGAGGACTTGGTGCACCTGCGGCAATGTATCTGGCAGCAGCCGGAGTTGGAACTATCGGAATCGCTGATGCGGATGAAGTTGATCTATCTAATCTACAAAGACAGATTATTCATGGAACTGCTGATGTTGGAAAAGCGAAAGTTAAATCAGCTAAGGAAACCATGAACGCCATGAATCCGGATGTTACAGTGAACACATATCGTACTTTTGTTACTTCTGAAAACATTATGGAATTAATTGAAGAGTATGATTTTATTATTGATGGAACAGATAATTTTCCAGCTAAGTTTTTAATTAATGATGCTTGTGTTATGGCGAAGAAACCATTTTCCCATGCAGGTATTATCAGATTCCAAGGACAGCTTATGACTTATGTACCAGATCAGGGACCTTGTTATCGCTGTGTGTTCCAATCACCTCCACCAAAGGATGCCGTACCAACTTGTAAACAAGCAGGTGTAATTGGAGCTATGGGTGGTGTGATCGGTAGTCTTCAGGCTATGGAAGCAATTAAATATATTATTGGGGTAGGAGATCTCCTAACTGGTAAACTACTTACTTATGATGCGCTAAAAATGGAATTCAGAACCGTACCACTTCCTAAGAAAGTGAAAAACTGTGGCGTTTGTGGAGAACATCCTACCATAACAGAATTAATCGATTACGAACAAGCAGAATGTGATGGAAAGTAGGGGGAAAGTATGCTATATTTAAAAAAGGCAGATTACGACAAGATAGTAAGTCATTCTATAGAGGGGTTACCCAATGAAGCTTGTGGTTTAATTGCAGGGATCATAGATGGTGATAAAAAGTATATAGAAAAGGTTTATTTACTGAATAATATAGATGAAAGTAAGGAACATTTTTCTATGGATCCAAAAGAACAGTTGGCAGCTATTAAAGATATCAGATCCAATCAGTTTATCTTACTAGGAAACTTTCACTCCCATCCAGAATCACCCTCAAGACCATCAGAGGAAGATAAACGGTTAGCCTTTGACACTAAAATGGACTATCTCATCCTGTCACTAATGAATCCAGAAACACCAGTATTAAAGGCCTTTCAGATTGACGAAGTCAAAAACGTTACGGAAGAGCTTATCGAACTAGTATAATAAGCTGGTTAGAATAATTACTAAAACGAATAAACATACTATATAAATCAAAGAAACTGTTACTAAATAACAACACATAACTGGGTTAATGGATCAGATATACGCCAACGGTTTTAATAGTTGTTATTATGGAACAGTTCCTTTTCATTGGAGGTCCCATGCACTGTATTAGCATCAGTTACAAAACAACACCAATTGAAATAAGAGAACAGTTTTCCTTTCGTGTGGAAGAACAGATTGAGTTTGCACGGATGGTTATGGTGCATGATAGCATAACTGGATGTGTGGTTGTTTCAACCTGTAACCGAAGTGAAATTTATTTTAGTGGTAATAAAAGTTCAGTTTCTCAGATAGAGCAGGACTTAGCTGACTTTAAAGATATGGAGCATGGAGAGATTAGAAAACATTTGCATGTTTATACCAATGAAAAAGCGATCAGACATTTATATCAGGTTGCTTGTGGCTTAGATTCTATGGTGCTTGGAGAAGATGAGATTTTAAGACAGGTGAAAGATTCCTATCAGTTGGCATTGGAGCATAAATGTACCAACAATGAGCTTAATATTATTTTTCAAGGAGCTATGAGCGGAGCCAAGCTGGTGAAGACAGATACCGATATTTCCACTACTCCGGTATCTATAGGAACACTTACATCCAATTATATAGTGGACTTTTTAAATGCAGAAAAGTATAACAAAGAATCATATGTTCTTATTGTAGGAGCTACTGGAAAAATAGGTAGTATCGTTGCCAAAAACCTATCGTCAAAAAAAGAGATAACGATTATAGGGACAAGCAGGAATCATTGTTGCAAAGAGCAATTATTTTCCCATCATGACTCAATAAAAATTGTTGATTATAAAGATAGATATGAATACTTATCCCAAGCAGATGTAGTTGTTAGTGCAACTACTAGTCCCCATTATACGTTTACTTATCAAGAAGTAAAAGAAGTATTACATCAGTCACAGGATAATAAACTATTCCTTGATCTATCCGTTCCATGTGATATAGATAAAGATATTGAATCATTACAGGGGATCAAGTTGTTGGATATTGATTTCTTTGAGAAATTATCCAAAGAAAATAATCTACTCAAATTAAAAGAGCTGGATAAGGTTCAATTAATCCTAGATAGTAAAATAGAAGAAATAATGAAAACTTTATATTTTCAAGAATTTTATAATGATATGGATGTTGTTGTAAACCAAATAAGCAAAGATGGTATACCTTCTATGTTATATCAGTTAAAAGATTCCTTAAATAGTGAACAATTAAGAGCTGTTTTAACAGCGTTGCAGGATATGACCAAAGGAGGTAGATGATGGCTTACTTTCCTCTCTTTATGGATATTACGAATAAAAAATGTATTGTGGTTGGTGGAGGCAAAATTGCCCTTAGAAAAGTGGAGATTTTAGTGCAGTTTCAACCATCCATTACAATCATAGCACCAGAGTTTTGTGATGAAATGAAACGTATACAGACGGAATTTACAAGTTTAACTTTTATCAATAGGTCAGTGGTTGATGAAGATTTAGAGGAAGCAGAGCTGGTTGTTGCCGCAACCGATAATGAAACCGTAAATACTCACATTTCTAAGATTTGTATGGAAAAGAATATTTTAATTAATGTGGTGGATGTACCAGAACAGTGTACATTCATTTTTCCTGCAATCGTAAAACGTGATGACCTGGTTGTTGCTGTTTCGACAGGAGGAAATAGCCCTTCTATGGCTGCAAGGATTAGAAAAGAAATAGAAGAAGTAATTCCTGAATATTATGGCGAGCTAATTGAACTTTTCGGAGAATACCGGGATTTGATTAAAAATGAAATACATTTGCCACAATATCGTGTTAGGATTTATAATGAATTAATTGATGTGGCAAAAAATCGGGAGAATAATCTGACGAAAGATTTTATTATGCAGACAATTGAAAAATATAAATCCTATGAAGAAGGTGATTGGAATCATGAATCAAAGTAACAAAATTCGAATTGGTACAAGAGGAAGCCAATTAGCATTGGCTCAGGTGGATCTTGTAATGGAAGCATTAAAGCAGGCTCACCCTGAATTAGAATGTGAAGTTATCATTATCAAAACCATGGGAGACAAGATTCTTGATAAGCCTTTATTAGAATTTGGAGGAAAAGGTGTCTTTGTGACAGAGTTTGAAGAAGCCTTACTGGAACACCGAATTGATATAGCAGTACACAGTGCAAAAGATATGCCAATGGAGTTAGCCAAGGGTCTTGGTATTGTTGGAGTCCTTACGAGAGAAGACCCAAGAGATGTTCTAATTACAAGAAAAGAGAATAAAGACTACCATGTAGATCCAGCAATCATTGGAACAAGTAGCCTTCGTAGACAGGTGCAATTAGAGCGTTTGTTTCCTCATATAACATGTACCTCGTTACGAGGAAATGTGCCAACTAGACTAAAGAAGTTATCCAATAGTGAATATGACGGGATAGTCCTAGCCGCTGCAGGATTAAAACGGCTACAGGTTGATCAAAAGGAAGAGTATAATTATCGCTTTTTTACCTTTGAGGAAATGATTCCAGCAGCAGGACAAGGAATCATAGCCATAGAGGGAAGAATGGAAGATAACATAAGGAAGCTTATGGAAGATGTTTCAGATGCTAAGGCAAAATTAGAATTAGAAACGGAACGGAACGTTTTAAAGTTATTAGATGCAGGATGTCATGAGCCTATCGGAATTTTATCAGAAGTAAGGGAAACTGACATTACAC
>JAEZUR010000134.1 GCA_023420935.1 Bacillota bacterium
TTTGTCAGTAAAACCGACGGAGAAGGAGGGATTTGAACCCTCGCGCCGCTATTAACGACCTACTCCCTTTCCAGGGGAGCCCCTTCAGCCGCTTGGGTACTTCTCCAATGTATAAATACATACAAGCTGAATGTTTGTCCTAATGCAAATAATCATTTGCATTTTTCCAACAATAAAACCACCGTTAATTGGTGGTTTCATTGTGAACGGAGAAGGTGGGATTCGAACCCACGGCCCCTTTCGGAGTCACTGGTTTTCAAGACCAGCTCCTTAAACCACTCGGACACCTCTCCAAATGCTGCTTAAACACTATATCATTTTTCTAGCTTAGTGTCAAGCTGTTTTTAATACTTATATAAAACTTTCAATTTACATCAACGCCAATCTACTAATGCCTTCACAGGTTAGTACTTTTGACGACAAGATGTATTTTACCATCTAACTAGGTCATTGTCAACACCAATTTGTTAATTTTATTGTTTTTTTCAAACAATTTAATCATTTATGAAAATATAACTTCATACTCTACATGAAGCCCTTATAAATTGGATTTTTTCGACAAGAACAATTGGGCTAATTGTATATCTTCTGGAGTCGTTATCTTAATGTTTTCATAACTACCTTCTATTAATTTGATAGAAGATCCCCCTATTTGTTCTAATACCATAGCATCATCTGTTACAGAAGAAATCATCTCCTTCATTAACGTATCATATGCATTTCGTATTAATAAATAGTTGAATGCCTGGGGAGTCTGTATCATCCATACTTTATCCCGAACCGGAGTTGATTCCACCATCCCATTTTCATCTGCTATTTTTATGGTATCTTTTACGGGCATCCCCACAACACATGCCTGGTGTTTTTTCACTTGTTCTATCGTTCTAGCAATTAACTTTTTGTCAATCAACGGTCTAGCACCATCATGAATTAATACATAATCTATATTATCGATTGCACATAATCCATTATATACAGAAAGATAACGTTCACTACCTCCCTCAATAATCCGTTTGGTTTTTTGAAAGTGATACTTGTCCACTATTTGCTCTCTGCAATAATCCATATCATCTTTGCCTACTACTAATATCACTTCGTCGATATCACTTTCTTCCATAACTTTAAGTGAATAATATATTACTGGTTTCTCGTTAATAGATAGATACTGTTTTGGAACGCCACTACCCATTCTCTTACCTTGGCCAGCTGCTAAAACAATTGCTGCAGTTCTTACCTTTTTCATCTATACACTCGTCCTTATCTCTGACCCAATTTCAGATTAGGAATGGCATTCAGATCCAATCCGTGTCTTGTTCCATTCAGATATTCATAATAACCGGCAACACCTATCATCGCTGCATTATCTGTACAGTAGATCGGAGAAGGATAGTATAATTGAAATCCACCTTTCTCACAGGCTAATTTCATTCCTTCCCGAAGAGCATTATTAGAAGCCACTCCTCCTGCCATCGCTATTTTGTCTATGCGAAATTCTTTTGCTGCATTCAAAGTTCGATCTACCAAAACATCCACCACCGCCTGTTGAAAGGAAGCAGCTATATCAGCCTCATTTATAGAAATATCTTTCATTTGACAATAATTAATATGATTTAATACCGCTGATTTAACACCACTAAAACTAAAATCATATGGTGCGCCTTCAATATGTGCACGTGGGAAGTCTATTGCCTTAGGATTACCCTCTTTTGCTAACTTATCAATTTTAGGTCCGCCCGGATAGCCTAAGCCAATTGCTCTAGCAACTTTATCAAACGCTTCTCCTGCAGCATCATCTCTTGTACGACCCACAATCTCATAAGTCCCATAATCTAGCACCTTTACCAAGTGCGTATGTCCACCTGAAACAATTAAGCATAAAAATGGTGGCTTTAATTCCAAGTTCTCTATATAGTTAGCGGAGATATGACCTTCGATATGGTGAACACCAACTAACGGTTTACCTGTTGCATAAGAAATTGCCTTGGCTTCTGCAACACCAACTAATAGCGCACCAACTAGACCCGGACCATAAGTAACACTTATTGCATCAACTTCATCTAAAGTAACACCAGCATTCTCTAGGGCTTCCTCAATTACCTGATTTATCTTTTCAATATGCTTTCTTGATGCAATCTCTGGAACAACACCTCCATACAACTTATGTAACTCTATTTGTGATGATATAACATTTGACAGAACCTGCCTTCCATTCTTTACAACAGCTGCTGCAGTTTCATCACATGATGATTCTATTCCTAATATAATAATATCTTTTTCCATCTTTATCATGCCTTTCCGGATTATTCTAGTCGGTAGTACTAGCATCCGTCGTTTTCCAACCTAGTATTCTCCAATTTCCATCTTTATCTTGTCTAAGGATAAATTCTTCATATGTTTTGGCATACTTACTTTTTTCTTTCACCAAAAACTCTGCAGTTAGTGTTGCATATTCCTTTTCGTCTAAGGTGTTATATTTTACTTCACTACTCTTTTCTACCGTATAACTAGTAATTGTCTTTTCTGCTGAAACATAATTGCTTATCTCTGCTTTTAAATCATTTAAATAATCCTCTTTTGGGTTATTCCCCAGCAACTCCTCATCAAACAAGATTCGCAATTGATCTGCCAACTCACTAATCTGTGTATCATTTAACCCATCATTATAAAAACATTTTATAATTCTACTATAAAGTTTTAGTACTTCTCTCGGTGTACCTGGATAATTATTCTGAATGTCTTTTACTAATAATTTATCCACTTCCTCAACTGGAGCATTATCTCCATTCGCATTTTTAGAATTTGTAGAAATTTTGTAATACCCTCCGAGCAATATGACTGCCATTAATACCATAAACACAACTGTTGTAATCACTTTCTTCTTATCTTTACCCATACTGTTCCCCCTCTTATCATTCGTCCTTATTAAATTCCAAGACAGTACTCATTTTATCTTTGCCAGCCTTCGTATTATGGAAGATCTCTTTTGCATCTTTGACAAATTCTTCTGGTCTAACTAAGGATGGACTATAATGTGTTAACCATAATTGTTCAACCTCTGCTTCCTTAGCAAGATTTGCTGCCTCTTGAAACGTCATATGCTTATGCTCTATAGCCTTGCTTTCTTTGCCTTTCTCTCCATACATTCCTTCGCAAATAAATAAGTCTGCATGTTTGGCATGATTACTAATTGAAACTACTGGTCTTGAATCTGTGCAGTATGTCAATTTTATACCTTTTCGTTCTGGTCCTAAGACCATATCTGGCGTATATAAAACACCGTCTAACTCTATTTCGTTTCCCTTTTGAAGTTTGCTCCATATTTGTCTAGGAACATTATTTTCTGCAGCTTTTTCTGATTCAAATCTTCCAGCCCTCGGAACTAAAATACTGTATCCATAACAAGTCACATTATGATTCACTCGAAATGCTTCTATGGTATATCCATTTACTTCTATACACTCTTCTGGTGATGTAACTTCTATAAAGCGAATCTCAAAAGGTAATTCTGGCGCGATTATACGTAAGGAGTTAACTACTTTCTCTAGACCTTTTGGTCCAATCATAGTAACTGGTTCTCTACGATCTGCATTCCCCATTGATAATAATAAACCTGGAAGTCCACTGATATGATCTCCATGAAAATGTGTAAAACATATAACATCAATGGGATGAAAGCTCCACCCTTTTTCTTTTATTGCAATCTGAGTTCCTTCACCACAATCTATTAATAAACTGCTCCCATTTAACCTAGTCATCAATGCAGTTAACCATCTTCCAGGTAGGGGCATCATTCCACTAGTTCCTAACAAACAAACATCTAACATTATAATCCTCTCTTATTCACTGGTAACATACCAAATGCCTTTGTGTAAACGGCATAGTTACCCAATTATTACGGTTCTAATATACATAATATTACCACATCTTCATATTTTAATCAACGGATAATAACGTGCCTGCACAAACGGTAAAAAGCCTGCTTTTCCGAAAGGACAAACAGGCTTTACAGTTTTATTTTATTTGAAAAACATTTTCTTGTTCTATGATTTTAACTGGAATTTTAAAACTTTTTATCCATTCATCATAGCAATGTTCACATATGCACAAATGATGTACTTCCAAATCCTTATCTGAAAAGTAACCCCATTCCTTTTCAACGATCAAGCAATCTTCTTTCACGATACCATTCTCTACCTTTATTTCTTTTCCACAAACGTTGCAAAGCGATTTCCTTGGTTCTCTCATGCTTCATCCCTCCCATTGCACATTGACACCTGTTTCTATTATAGAAGATTAGATGTCACTTGAATAGTGGTAATAAATTGTATTCAAATGATACCATTTTCCAACCACATGATAACAGCTCCTTCTCTAGGTTCTTCGTAGAAATTCTTTCTTATACCAACAGATTGAAAGCCGAGTCTTTCGTATAAACCAATTGCCACCGCGTTACTTTCTCTAACTTCAAGTGTAAATGAGGTTAATGAGTTCTTTTTCCCTTCCTGAAGTAGTTTTGTAAGCATGCACTGGCCTATCCCCTGTCCTCGAAACGATGACTTTACTGCGACATTATTGATCTGGCCCTCTCCAACAACACCCCACAAACCACAGTATCCTACAATTTCATCATTTCGTTGTACAACAAGATAAATATTATTGCTATCATTGAGAGAAGATAAAAAACCCTCTCTTGTCCATGGCTTGGAAAATATTTGATTCTCTATATTACAGACTTGCTCTAAATCTTCTATCTCCATTGGGCGTATAAGAATATCCTTCTTCTCTTCCATTCTTTCTACTCCTTCGTATTTAGATTCAATCTTTCATTACGCTCACGTTCTGCTTGAGGTAATCTTAAATACGTTGGCTTATGTTCTGCTGCCTCTTCTATTACTCCATTTTCATAATACATTTTGCCTAAGGTAGCAATGGCACTAGCTCGTTGTTTCGTCAAATGCGCAGGTGCAAATAGAAACGGAACTGTTATTTTCTCTTGAATGATATCTTTATATACTTCAACACCATCTCCTAGAAAAATCACTTCTCTAGAAAGTAGGTTTAGTTCATTTACTATTTCTTCTATGGATACCGCCTTTTGCTCCGACAGCGTGATAAATTCATCCTTTTTAAATTCATATAATCCAGTATAAACCTGATTTCTTTTTGCATCCATAATTGGACAGATAATCTTATCCGTTCCAAATAAATTAAATGCCAATCCTTCTATCGTTGGTATAGAAATTAAAGGCTTTTTCAGAGCAAGACCTAACCCTTTTGCAGTTGAAGAACCAATTCTTAACCCAGTAAAAGAGCCTGGCCCAGAAGCTATGGCGATTGCATCTATCTTATTTAAATCTAGTTCAACCATGGAAACAATCGTATCCAGCATTGGTAATAAAGTTTGTGAATGTGTTTTTTTGAAATTGATCGTATATTCTGCAGTAATACTATCATCTGTTAAAATGGCAACCGATGCAACCAGTCCTGAACTATCCAATGCTAATATTGTCATAAATTATCCCTACCTTCTATACCTATATGATATCTTCTATTGTAATAAGCCTATAATCAAAACCTTTGTCATGATTCTTTTCTATGGATATGGTTCTAGCGTTCTTCGGAAGAATTTCTTCAATCAAATTAGCCCATTCAATCAAACACACGCCTCTTCCGTAAAAGTAATCTTCATACCCAATCTCTTCCATCTCTTCCACATCAGAGATTCTATATACATCAAAGTGATAAAACGGCAAACGTCCTTCATACTCTTGTACTATGGTAAAAGTAGGACTGTTTATGGGTTCTTCTATGCCAAGTCCCATTGCAAACCCTTGAGTAAACACCGTCTTCCCAACTCCTAAATCACCTAAAAGAAGGAAAACATCTCCTGCATTTGCTTTCTCACCTAATTGTCTACCAATTTCAAAGGTATCTTCCGTTTTCAAACTATCTATTCTCATCGTTTATCCTATCTATTCTTTCCATCACTTTATAAGCTACAACTGACATTATATCAGATTCTAATAAAATTACAATCCTTATACCAAAGGCTAAACTATGAAAATGGAGCATAGTGAGTTCAGATTATACTTTGTTCTGATTCACTTGCTCCTAAGGATAGATTAATTTAATTCTTTTTTAAATATTTTATAAACAGCATAACCGATTATGGATATCATAAGACCTTTTACTATATTAAAAGGGGTAATACCAAGTATTACAACCGTTCCAAGACCTTTAATTGCAGGAACTGTTGCAGAAGCGGCTCCTACTACTGCCTCCATTCCACCAAAAAGCTTTGCATAAAGTGGAACTGTAACAAAATAGTTAATTAATATTCCGGCTATTGTCATGCCTATAACACCCGCTCCAAATGCAATTACTGTTTTAAATTTCCCTTTCATACTACGGTAAAGCAATGCTACCGGTATAATATATGCAATACTTACTACGAAATTAGCAAGTTCTCCAACACCACCAGTAGTTGAAGCCGTGATTGCTTTAATTAAATTCTTAATTAGTTCAATCATCACACCTACAATAGGCCCATAAGCCAATCCCGCAATGATAGCAGGAATATCACTAAATTCTAATTCTAGAAATCCTAAATATTTAATAGGAAAATGAATTAGCATTAATACATAGGATAGTGCAGCAAAAAGCCCTATAATTACAATTTGTTTGATTTTAAATACCTGCTTTGCATTGGTTTGATTCTTGTCGATCGTTGTCATACTTGTTCTCCTTTTTTAAATTAATGTTGAAAGGAAAATTCTTGGTTTGCTAATTATTTTTCATAGCAGACTAGCCTTGTTACAGACATGTCTTACTATAAAAAAAGCCTCGATATTATAATCGAGGCTGTGATAATTGTTCTTAATGATACCTATCCACAAAATACAAAATTGTTTTTGCAAATAAGTAACCCTAAGCTTCTTCTCTCATCCAGACTTTACTGTCGGTTTTGGAATCTAACCAAATCAACTAGCTTTCAAGTAATCTTGCAAGCTTAGCTCACGGACTATACCGCCGATCGGGAATTACACCCTGCCCCGAAGAACTTCCTTATTTAATTGACATTTGTATTTTACACCCTGTTAACTAATCTGTCAATTATTTTATCGTATGAATAAATACATATAAATTACATGATTTGTTTGGCAAATAGATAGCCTGTTAAATAAATACCTAGAAATAGAAGAGATATGATGGTAATCCATTTATCCAACCATTTGTGGCGTTGAGTTAGTTCTGCCAAAAACAGAAACATAGGAATAGCTACTGCCATATACCTTGCTCCGCTGATAATAAAAGACAAGGAGTAATTCATCACCGTATATAGGAGCAAGAATACTACATATTTATTGGAATGTCTTCTCACTCCATAGGCTAACAGAATCAACGCAAGCAGGAAAACTGAAAATTCAGGTATCCAAATGGAAGCCATCGTCATACCAACATGATTTTTGGAAATCAAATACTGATAAATTGATACAATTGCCTTTCCAAAATACTCTGGACCATGAAACCAGATTTCTTTCTGATAAATAAGAAATTGAAATGGATTGCCAGTCACCAGATAATTGCACCCAAGGTATATCACTGGAGATATACCGATACAGAGTATCCATGCTGCCTTAGTCCATACAAGATTCCAGAGTCCCCTCCACTGTCTTTCCCTTAAGAAATGAAATGGTTTATAATACTCTATCCATTCTACAGCTGCCGGTGCAATTAGTAAAATTCCCTGCATTCTAGACAGTCCTGCCATAATACCTGTTAAGGCAACCATTGGCCAACGATGTAATCTAATATAATAGAAACAAGCCGATACAGTCAAAAAGAATAAACTCTCAGTCATCATAGAACCAAAGTAAAAAGAAAATGGGAAAATGGATATATAATATACGGCTCGTCTACCTATCTCTTTCCCATAGTCCAGTGAAACAAATCCATAAAAATAACAACACCCTGCCACATAGCAGATGACAGATACTAACATCGCACTGATTTGGTAGTTATGTGTTACGATCTCTAATCCTTTCACAAGAATCGAATATAGTGGAAAGAACACAAGTAAAATTGGTTCACCATTTTCTAAATAACCACTATAACCACCTTCTGCAATTCTTAAATAATGGACAGCATCCCACTTCTGCCACTCATTTAAATAACCAGACCATGTTAATGATACCGTGTCATCCATAAATAATCGCAGGGCAAAAGCTGCCGCAATAAGAACTATGATTCGCATAAGTAAAGCTTCCACAGCTACAATGGTATATTCTTTGAATGTAATACGCGTAGATGGATATTCTCTTTCGTTAACTAATAACCACTTGGTCAGAGAATTATTTGGCAACCTGCATCCCCCAAGAGAAAGCACCCGAACGAAACAGATTGCAGCAATTGTCCATACCAGAATGGAAACAGTGATATTAATAATCATAGTCTCCCTCCATTCATACTGTATATTATTTCATTGTTAACTGAATTCGTTTTTTCGCCAAATCAACACTCATAACTTTTACTTCTACAATATCACCCACACTAACTACTTCTAATGGATGCTTAATAAACTTTTTATCTGTTAATTGAGAAATGTGAACTAAGCCATCTTGATGTACTCCAATATCTACAAAGGCTCCAAAATCAATTACATTTCTTACAGTACCTTTTAATACCATACCAGGAGTTAAATCTTTCATGTCTAATACATCCGAACGAAGGATTGGTTTTGGCATTTCATCTCTAGGGTCTCTACCTGGTTTTTCTAATTCTTTCATAATATCAACCAAAGTAATCTCTCCAACTCCTAATTCACTTGCTAACTTAGCTTTATCCTTGGCAAGCAGACTAAGACCTGTCAGGCCACTCTTAATATCTGCCAAATGATATCCTAACTTTTCTAATAATCCTTTGGCTGCATCATATGACTCTGGATGAACACTTGTGGCATCTAACGGATTCTTACCATCTATAATTCGCATAAATCCAGCACATTGTTCATATGCTTTTGGTCCGAGTTTTGGAACCTTCATAAGTTGGCTTCTACTTGTAAACTTACCGTTTTCTTCACGGTATGTTACTATATTTTTAGCTATCACTTTACTAATACCTGAGATATATTCTAGCAAGGAGGCTGATGCAGTATTTAAATCAACGCCAACTTTATTCACACACCCCTCAACCACACCAGAAAGTGCTTCACTTAATTTTTTCTGATTCATATCGTGTTGATATTGACCTACTCCAATGGATTTTGGATCAATTTTCACTAACTCAGCTAGTGGGTCTTGTAATCTTCTAGCGATAGAAGCTGCACTTCTTTGTCCAACGTCGAAATTCGGAAATTCTTCTGTTGCTAATTTACTAGCAGAGTACACCGATGCTCCTGCTTCATTTACAATAATATATTGGACTGGTTTCTTTAATTCCTTAATCATATCTACGATAATTATTTCAGATTCTCTCGAAGCAGTTCCATTACCAACTGAAATTAGGGTAATACCGTATTTATCAATTAATCCTTTTACAATACGTTTTGTTTCCTCTACTTTATTCTGTGGTACTGTAGGATATACAACAACCGTATCTAAAACCTTTCCGGTTGCATCTACAACTGCTAACTTACACCCAGTACGGAAAGCTGGATCCCATCCAAGTACAACCTGTCCAACAATTGGAGGTTGCATAAGTAATTGCTCTAAATTCTTACCGAAGATTTTAATCGCTCCATCTTCTGCTTTCTCTGTTAATTCATTACGAATTTCTCTCTCAATTGCTGGTGAGATTAATCGTTTATAACTATCAGAAATTACATTTTGGAGTACTTGTGTAGTATTCGCATTCTCTCTGGTAATTACCTTTTTCTCAAGAAAGCGTATAATTTTATCTTCAGGAGCGGTAATTTTTACCGTTAGGAACTTTTCACTTTCACCACGATTAAGTGCTAAGACTCTATGTCCTGCAATTTTAGATATTGGTTCTTCAAAATTATAATACATTTCATAGACAGATTCTGCTTTCTCATCTTTTGCTGAAGAACTTATCATGCCTTCTGTCATGGTGGCTTTACGAATATAGATTCGATAATCCGCCTCATCTGAAATACTTTCCGCTATAATATCCATTGCTCCTGCAATGGCATCTTCTACAGTAGTTACTTCTTTCTCATCTGATAAGAAAGCTTTCGCTTCCTCTTCCAATGTTTTCTCTGTCATCTGAAGTAGTATGATATTTGCTAACCCATCCAATCCTTTTTCTTTGGCAATGGTTGCACGTGTTCTTCTCTTAGGACGATATGGTCGATATAAGTCCTCCACCACAACTTGAGTCGTGGCTGCAAGGATCTGCTTCTTTAATTCTTCTGTTAATTTACCCTGTTCCTCTATACTTGCAAGTACTTGATTTTTCTTATCTTCCAGATTTCTTAAATAGGATAATCGTTCACTCAAATTACGTAATTGTTCATCATCAAGAGATCCATGTTGTTCTTTACGATAT
This sequence comes from Bacillota bacterium, assembly GCA_023420935.1. Taxonomy (GTDB): domain Bacteria; phylum Bacillota; class Clostridia; order Lachnospirales; family Lachnospiraceae; genus Mobilisporobacter. The sequence continues at coordinate 10,507 of JAEZUR010000134.1, forward strand.
CTCGCAATAAATGGAATTGTATTTCCCTCATCAATTAATTTGACCGTAGCCTCTACTTGCCAAAGTTCAATCTTAAGTTCTTCTTTTAGTTGTTTTAAAATGTCCATGTATCGTTTCCTTTCCACTTTGTAAATTGCGCTCTCACTCATTCTTTACAAATCTTTTACCATTATAAATGATTTCCCTATTTTAGGCAACAACCTGCATAAATTACCCAAATAATATTGTTAATTTTTGAAATTATGGTATAATTTAATCATAATTTTTACTTTAAGAAAGGAGCTTTTATATGATTACCGGTCTAGGTTCTATTTATAATCCATATGCAATATCACCCACTAGTCAAAGTATGAATATTGGGCAAGTAGATAATCAATCATTGGATACAGGTTCGGTAGAGAAAGCATCTAAATCTGAATGCCAAACATGTAAAGGGCGAAAATATGTTGATGGATCCGACGAAGGCAATGTTTCATTCAAAGCTCCAGGTCACATATCTCCAGGGGCTTCCGCTTCTGTTGTCTCTGCTCACGAACAAGAGCATGTAGCGAATGCTGTACGAGAAGGAAATAAAGACGATAACCAATTGATTTCTGCTTCTGTTTCCTTAAAAATGTCGGTATGTCCAGAATGTGGACGTTCCTATGTATCAGGTGGCGTTACCAAAACAACCATCAAGTACCAAGAATCCAATCCATATGAGTCTGCCAGAAAAACCATTGAGGGAAGTTATCTTCGTGGCCAAACAGTGGATCTGGTAGCATAATTTTGTTAAATTAATCGAGTAGGAGGTAGCTGATTATTTCAGCTACCGACCTCTCACACCACCGTGCGTACCGTTCGGTACACGGCGGTTCTCTAGTTTTCACATATTTTCAGATAATAGTCAGCCATGGACATA